>CALFAM010000323.1 GCA_937948815.1 uncultured bacterium | reverse complement strand
GCGGAGCGTGGCGCCGTTCGACGTCGCGCGAGCTGATGCTTGCCTCGGCCATGGCCGATCCTGTTCGGGCTCTGCCCGGTGCGGCGTTCGACTATGGAAGCGCCGGGTACTTCCTTGCCGCACTGGCTGTCGAGAAAGCCGCGGGGACGACGTTCCAGGCGTTCCTCCAAGATCGCATCCTCTCGCCGCTCGGCATGCACGACACCTTCTTGCAGGACGAGTTGCGCGTCATTCCCCATGAAGCGCAGGGCTACGCCATCAAGAACGGCGAGCTGGTGAACATCTGGCGCGATGGTCTCGAGGACCTCGCGGGCGGCTGGGGGCTCTTTTCGACCGTGCCGGACCTCGTTCGGTGGGACCGTGCGTTGCGTGAGGGCGAGCTGCTCTCGGACGCGGCCCACGCGGCAATGTTCGCGCCGGTAACGCTGGCCGATGGTAGCCCGTTCCGCTACGGCCTCGGCTGGTGGCTGCCGGTGCGGAACGGCATCGCGTACGAATACCACAGTGGAACCACGGGCACGGAGCTGCTGCGCATTCCCGACCATGGGCTGACTGTCGTGGTGCTCACCAACCTGGGACGTTCCAGCAGCATCGGCACTGGTGAAGCGCTGCCTTGGGGGCTCGCCGACCGCATCGCAAGCGCGGTCCTGCCCGCCTTCGCGCTCGAAACACGTGACCTCCCGCTGAGCGAAGCTGCGCTTGCCGCCTATGTCGGGCGTTGGCGCTTCTCGTACGGTGACGCACGATTCTTCTCGCGAGATGGGCGGCTGTGGATCGAAGACGTGGTCGGCAACGCGCCCATGCGCTACCAGGGCGAGGACACGTTTGGGTTCGAGGGCGATCCGGAGCGCCTGGTGTTCGGCCGCTCGGCCCGCGGAGAGGTGATCTCGGCCGCATGGATCTCCGGCGTGGCGCAGGACGATACGGGCGAGCGGATCGAAAGCGATCTGCCCTGACGTTCGCGCGGTCGGCGAGAACGGCCCATGAGAGGATTGGGCCATGCGCTCAATGGCTGTGTTCGCCTGCCTCGGTTTCGCGCTCGCCGTGCGATCGGCAACGGGGGCCCTGGCGGTGACCGAACCGGCAGTCGGCGTGGTGGCCGAGACGGTCGAGCCCTATGGTGCTGGTGCGCTGGCGGGCATCGAAGCCGGCGACGTCATCACAGCCTGCGCGCAGGCCGAACGGGGATGGCCGATCGTTTCGCCCTTCGACCTCACAGACTGTGAGTGGGAGCTGGCGCCTCGCGGACGGGTGAGCTTGACCGTCATCCGCGACCAGGCGACGCGCACGGTCGAGATCGAGCAGGGAAGCTGGGATGTCCGCGCGCGTCCACTTCTGCCCGCGGCCTGGGTGGAGCGCCTCGCCACGGCGCGGTCGTCTCTGACGGTTGGCGGGGCAGGGGGCGATCTCTGGGCGGCGCTGGGTCGAGATCTCGAGAGCGCCGGGCGCGTCGCCGACGCTGTGTGGCTCGTCCTGGCTCACATCGACGCGCTGCAGGAAGCGGGCGAGCACGCCACGGCTGAGCGGGAGATCGCAGACCTCCTCGATCACGACCCGGTTCTACGCCAGCCGCGCCTGACGCTGGCAGCACACGAAGCAGAGCGCCTCTTGCTGCGCGCCACGGCCGCTCCGATCGACCGGCACGTCACCAACGCCGAAGCCCTGGTCGCGGCTGCCGACCACCTGACCGCGCGGCCGCTGCTCGGCCCGCGCATGCGCTATCGCCTGGCGCTCGCGCAGCACTACGCCGGGCAAGGCGATGCCGCACGCGCCACGGTGACCGGAGCGCTCGATCGGCTCGACAAAGCTGCGCCCGGGTCCAACCCGCTGCGCGGCATGTTGCTTGCGGCGGTCGGGGCCATCGAGCTCGGCGAGCGGCGCCTCGACGCCGCGGAGGCCGCGACCGAGGCCGCCATCGGCATGCTCGAGCAGGCGCGACCCGATGATGACTACCTGGCCTGGGCGCTCGGCAATTGGGGCATTCTCCAGGCCCGTCGCAAGGCCAACGAAGCGGCCATCGTGTTCTACGAGCGGCAGGCGGCGATCTACGATCGACGGGGGCGGTCCGCCCAGGCCAGCACCACGCGCGTCAATGCAGCTCTCGCGGCAGACCGTCTCGGCGACTTTCCGCGCGCCGACGCACTGCTCGAGCGCGCCATGCACGGGATCGATGATGATGGGCTCCAAGCAGCCACCGTGCTCGGCAATCGCGCCTATCTCCACCTGAGCTGGGGGCGCTTGGCGAGCGCCGCACCGTACGCCGAACGATCGCACACGTTGCTGGAGGCCTTCGATGGTGAGGACGCCGGCCTGGCGCGCAGCCATGCCCGGCTCGGCCACATTGCGCGCTACCGAGGCGACCTCGAAACGGCCGAGGAACACTACACGGCCGCCCTGTCGATCTACCGGGAGCGCAACGATGAGCGCGGTATGCGCCTTCATCGCAACAACCTCGGCAATCTGGCGCGTCAGCGCAAGGACTATGCGACCGCCTTAGCGTTCTACCGGCAGAGTGCTGGCGATGCCACGCTACCCGAGGTGATGGATGGACGGGTTCTCTCGAACATCGGCCGCACCCTGCTGCTCCAAGGGCGCCCGGACGAGGCGCGGCCCTACCTCGAGCGGGCGCTGGCCATCAAGCGAGAGGATGCGGCCGAGACCCTCGACGTTGCTGCGTCGTTGATGCTGCTCGGCGATCTCGAGCGAAGCGGCGCGCGTTGGGATGTGGCTCGCACGCTGTATGGCCAAGCGCTGGAAATGCATGGTCGCTTGGTCCGTGGCCGACCCGCGGAGGCCGAGAATCAGATTCGGCTGGCGACGCTCGAACACGAATCTGGGGCGCTGGAGCGTGCCGCACCATTGCTCGGCGCTGCTGTCGAGACGCTCCAACGGCGCGCTCCTGGTACCGATCTAGAAGCCGACGCGCTCTACCATCTCGGGCGCGTGCGGTTGCAGCAAGGCGACCGAGATACTGCGCGCTCGCTGCTGAAGCGGGCGGTCGAGGCGCTCGACGTTCAGTGGCAGCGCCTGGGCGGCGCACCAGCGTCGCGGCTGGCCTGGATGCATGACCACGCCGACGTCTACCGGACCTACCTCGGACTTCTGGTCGAAGACGGTCGCCCGGTCGCAGCGTTCGACGTACTTCAGCGGTACCGCGCGCGCGCCCTCCGCTCGTTGTATGGGGGCAGACGTTTGGACCTGCCGCGAACAGCGCAGGCTCAGGAGATCCAGAACCAACTGATCGACCTCGCGCACGAACGGGAGACCCGCTTGGCGCAGCTCGCGGACGCTGAGGAAGTCGCCGAGGGCGACGCGTCCTTGGCGCGGTTGACCGCCGAGCGAGTGCCGTTGCTGGCCGCGCTACGCCGCGAGGCGCCACGGTTGGCGGCCGTGGACGATCCGGCAGCACGCTCGGCTGACGATGTAGCTGCCGCGCTCGATGACGACGAGGTCTTGGTGTCCTACGTTGTCGGGCGCGATCGTACCTTCGCTTTCGCGCTATCGGGCCGAGGAGGGGCGGCGCTCCGTGTGGCGGAGCTCGATGTCGGGCAGCGTCGCTTGCGCTCCGAGGTCGAGAGCCTTCGTGAGGACATCGTTCGTCGCGATCCCGCTCAGCTCGTCTCGTTGCATCGCAAAGCCGCCGAGCTGTACGACCTGCTGCTCGCGCCCCTTACGCCAGCGATCACCGGAGCGCGCCGGTTGACCATCGCGCCGGACGGGCCACTCCACAGGCTGCCATTCGCGGTGTTGCGTCACGATGACCGGTACCTGGTCGAAGCGCAGTCGTTGCGGATCACGCCATCCGCCACGGCGCTGGTTCTGAATGACGCTAGCCCGGTCTCTGGACACGGAGCGCTCGCCTTTGGCGATCCGCTTTACGGCGACGGCAAGTCGGAAACCGATGCCGGTGGGGCGTCGGCCACCGGGTCGCGACGCACCCGGCCGCTCCGGCCGCTCCCGGCCACGCGGACCGAGGTCGAGGCGATACGGCAGGCACTGCCGCCGCCCGTGGAGGTGGTCGTTGGTGCCGCGGCAACTGAGGAGCGGGCCAAAGCGATCGGCGATCGGCGTTACGTGCACTTTGCCAGCCACGCGATCATCGACGAACGTTCACCACTCGACTCGGCACTGGCCCTTGCGGGGCCGAAGCCCGGGCAAGGCGGTGAGAATGGTCTGCTCTACGCCTGGGAGGTGCTCGAGCAGCTGCGTATCGATGCCAGCCTGGTAACCCTGTCCGCGTGTGAGACGGCACTCGGTGAAGAGAACGCGGCAGCCGGAATCCTCGGCTTCGTATGGGCCTTTCGGACCGCCGGCGCCCGCAGCGTGGTGGCTTCGCTCTGGCCGGTTGAGGACCAATCGACCGGCGCGCTCATGGCATCGTTCTACCGCGCATTGGCGGCGGGACGAGACAAGGACGAGGCTCTGCGCCAGGCACAGCTCGCCGAGCTCCGAAACCCCCGGCCGATCGCTTCCGATGCCGAGCGTGGGATCGGTGGTTTGACGGCTTCGCCTCGCGGGGTCGAATCACATCCCTTCTATTGGGCTGCCTTTCAGCTCTACGGCGCCACGGACCCCTAGGCCCGCCAGGTCTCTAGAACGGATTGTCGAGCTGAATGAGCCGCAGCCATACGTCCGGCCCCTCGTCGGCGCGCAGACGCGTTCGTAGATTATCGAGTTTCGAGGCGCCGGTCTGGGGCGCTGTCGTCACGCCGCCGATGCCGCGTAGCGTTTCGTCGCCGTCCACACTGCTTTTCGATTGGATCGGGCGGCTCGCGGTCGCCGCGTCCGCGTCGCGCAAGAAGCGCTCGGCCATGGGGAGGGGACTGGCGGCAGCGACGATCAGGAAGCGCTCGCGGCCGCCAGCGCTGGTTACGACCCAGCTCTGAGCCAGACCATCCGCCATGCCCGGTAGACGATGACGTCCGGGTGGCAACGGATTGGTCGTGCTGCTGTTCGGCAATGGGAAGAGGGCAAAGACGTTGCCCGCGTCGTCTTCGTTGGCGATGTAGAGGTGGGCCTGGCGGTCGAGCTCGATCTCGAGCTCCAGTCGATCACCGGGGCGAACAGTTGCACCATCGCGGAGTGCCGTGGCTTCGACGCCCTCACGGATCAGGGTCGTCTGGATCCAGTCCACTGGCGGCGCCTCGTCACGCATCCATGGCGCGCGACCCGATTCGAGCCCGCCCGCCACCAGGGCCACGATGACGAGCAGCGCGCCGCCCAGATACCAGCGCCAACCGACGATCGAACCACGGGAGGCCGGTGTCGAGGGGGCGACCGCGGCAAGCAGTGCAGACTCCAATTGGCCGGCCGAGGAAAAGCGCTCCTGTGGATCGATGGCGAGACCCCGATCGATGACCATGGTGAGGGCTGCGGGAAGATCGGCGCGGCGGTTGCCGAGCGAGACCGGGGCAGCACGTTGCGGGTCGACGAGCTGATCCCAGCTTGCGCCCGCAGTGGGTAGCGCGCCGGTAGCCAGGTTATAGAGGAGGGAGGCAAGTCCGTAGAGGTCCGCCGCTGGTGTCGGCGCGCCACCGCGCAGCACCTCCGGCGCGGCACTGCTCGGGGACCCCTGCATCACAGCCCCGTCGCTGCCGAGCTCACGGCTGGAGCCGAGGTCGACCAGCACCAGCCGCCCACCTTCCTCGCGAAGCACGTTTGCCGCCTTGACGTCGCCGTGAACGACGTTGCCGGCGTGCAACGCGCCCAGCGCGCGACAAAGCGTCGTGCCCACGGCAACCAGCTCCAGAGCGTCGAGCGGGCCGTCGCGGCGTAGGCGTGCTGCCAGATCCTCACCGTCGATGAGGTCGGACCAGAAACCATCCTGACCGTCGTGGGATGCGGCGCCGTGAACGGTAAGCACATGCTCGTGGCGGATGCGCGCGAGGCGTCGCGCTTCGTCGAGCCACGCCGGATCGCCCGCCGCGGACGCCTTGCGCAGCTTCAGTGCGACGTCGCGTCCGAGGTGCGGGTCATGGGCCCGGTAGACGATACCGAAGCTGCCCTCGTCGAGTCGTTCGATGACCTGGAGCGGGCCCCATGAAAAGGGAAGATCCTGCATCTCCTCACGGTCAGGAGCACCGCTTGCCTGGCGAAACGTCTTGCCGACCTGCTCGAGAAGCTGCAAGCCGCGCAGAGTACCCGTGTCGCCGAGACGATCTCGTGCTTGGTGCCAGGCGATTGTGTCGCCGTCCGCCACCGACTCGGCCACCTGCTCGAGCTCCTGCTTCGATTTATCCTTCATCCATCTTCTCCGCAAGGCGCAGGAGGGCACGCGCGACGACCATGCGGGCGGCATTGGCGCTCGGGGCACCAATGGCCTCGGCGATTCGACCATGCGAGAACCCGAATTCCATGCGCAAGACGACGGCCTCTCGCTGCCGTGGCTCCAGCGCTTCGAGGCCAGATTCGTAGCACGCCATTTGCTCGGCGCCGATGGCGGCTTGGAGCGCCGAAGGCGCATCGAGACGCAGGGTATCTGCAAGTGGTTCGTGGCCAGGCCTGCGTGCCGTTCGGCGCAGTTCCTCGTAGACTGCATTGAGCAAGATTCGGCGCAAGTAGCCGAGGAAAGCGCCCTCGCCCTGCGATCGAAAGCGGTCGAGGTTGCGCAGTGCGCGCAACAACGTAACTTGCACCAGGTCAGCGGTTTCGGCCAGGTCGCGTGCATGCGCAGGTAGGCGCCCGCGGGCCCATCGGTGAAGAATAGGCACGTACCGCGCCATCAGCCTATTCTTGGCCACGTCGTCGCCCGCGACCGCTCGATCGATTAGAACGGCGGTCGATTCCAAGTCTGCCGATTCGTCGCCGTTGTTCATGGGGCGGTGCGATGCTGCGGGCCCGGTCCTTGTCATCGCCTGTTCTGGTGCCGCCGCTGGTTTGCGTCGAGACCGCCTGCCAGAATGAATCGGGCTCGAGATCCAAGGAGGCGGGTCGGGGTCGTGACAGTAGTGGTTCGTTTGGGCCATTGTAGCGCCTGCTTCGCGGGGCGAGACAGGCGCCCCTGGATAGGGAAAGGCTCCAACGATGAAAAGCGCACGCCCAAGATGGCGGCCTGTGCAAAGTGGCACCGTAAAAAGTGCCTTGCACCGTACAAAGTGCCATGCGAACATCCCTCGATCCTGGGGCCGGGCAGTCTGACGAACGCGGCGACGCGCACTTCCTCCGTTCGCCGGGGCCAGTGGTTCCGACACATCATGCTGGGTAAAGATTTCTGCGTTGGTGGGGTCGAGGCGCTACGGCTGTGAACGAGAGAGCATGCCGATAAAGGGTGGTGACGGAGGAAAACACCCACTGGGAAAGGGCACGTCGCGATCACCCGCTCGCCACCGTCTGGCCGCGCTGCGATAGGCGACCACGAACCAGCGATAGGCTTCTACCAAGGCAAGCCGTGTGCGATCGGTTGCGGCGTGGAAGGCCGGGGCTGGTGATCGCTTTGCTCGGTTGGAGTTCTGGGTGGCGCCCTGGCGTCGAATCGCTGCAACGCCGCGTAGTCGGATTCTGCGCGCCCGACGATCAGCCGCGGCTTCAGCTTCGATGCCCGCAACCAAGTCCGCGACGCGTTCTTGGCAAGCATCAGTTGGGAGGTGACTCCAGCAAGGCAGTGGGTCGAACGCCAGCGGTTCGCGAGTCGCGTAGGTGTGACTGCCAACGCTCTTTCCCCGAAGACGCGCACGGTACTCGGCGGCTCGGTCGAACCAATAGCCCACGAGTTCGCGGCCGGTTATCAGTGCTCCAGCGGCATGGACACCCGGCCAATCGATGCAGCGCGCGACGAGGTGCTCTTTGACGCCCTGAGCCAGGACGTACCGGAGTCGAGCAACTTGGGCTTCGGTTTCGTTACTGACGATGATTGCACTGTACCGTCTGCCCCAGACCTTCTCGCGCCAGCGAACCCGCCGGCCAACCTCTCGGGCAATCTTCGAGCTGACGAAGCCCATGAAGCTGGCAAGCTGTAGAGCATCGTCCACTTGAAGGAGGAGGTGAGCATGGTTCGAGAGGAATGCTGCAGCGCAGATGCGCACGCCGTACCGCCGCTTGCCGCGGGCGAGTGTTCCCACGATCATCTCGTTGAGCGGCTGGTTGGGCTTGAGCAGCATGCGGCCATGGATGATGCGGCAGGTCACCTCGACCAGTGTGCCGGGCTCGGGAATGTGACGAAGTCGTCTTGGCATGGTGGTTCCTCCTACCCCTACCAAGACGGAGGAAGAAACCGACATCTAGCAAGAATTTCATTCGGTAGTCGTCGGATGGCCCTTGCAAGCAGGCGCACCTTCGGGTGGCACCTATTCCTAGGCAGGCATACCTTCGGGTGGCACCTATTCCTACCGGCACTACCGGTGCCTCCGTGTACAATTTGTCCGCTCACGCGAATCAACTGACGAACCGCATCGCCCGACGGGGTCGCGCCGATGTGGCTGCGAGGAACGACGGCAACGAACCATGGACGCCGATCGGTGGCAGAAGGTCCAGTCGATCTTCTTGGATTCCCTCGACCGCGACGTTGGGGCACGCGAGGCGTTCTTGGTCGCAGCGTGTCGCGATGAACCGAGCGTTGCCGACGAAGTGCGGTCCATGCTCGCGGCCCACGAGCCAGAAGCGGCGCTGGTGCTCGAAGATGATCTGCTGGCACCGAACGAGGCGGGCGACCACGACGCGTTGCTCGGTCGACATGTTGGGCGTCATCGGATCGTGGGTCTGCTCGGTCGAGGGGGCATGGGCGACGTCTATCTGGCCGAGCGAAGTGACGATGAATACCATCAACAGGTCGCGGTCAAGGTCCTGCGCGCGGGCCTGGTCGGTCCGGACTGGTCTGCGCGTTTCCGTCTCGAACGTCAGATCCTCGCCCGCTTGGCGCATCCCAACATCGCGCCACTGCTCGATGGCGGACTGACCGACGATGGGCGGCCGTACCTGGTCACCCAATTCGTCGACGGTTTACCGCTTACCGCCTACTGCGACCAGCGTCGACTGACCGTCGACGCGCGGGTGCGGGTGTTCCGCCAGGTGTGTGATGCGGTTCAGCATGCCCACCGGAACCTGGTGGTGCACCGGGACCTCAAACCGGGCAATATCCTCGTGACGAACGAAGGCGAGGCGCGCTTGCTCGACTTCGGCATCGCCAAGCTGCTCGATCCCGACGCGGTCGGCATGCCCGCGGCCGTGACCCGCACAGAGATGCGCGTGATGACGCCGGAGTACGCGGCCCCCGAGCAGGTTGAGGGCGGCACGATCACCACGTCGACCGACGTCTACGCCCTCGGCGTGCTCCTCTACGAGCTGCTCACCGGCCGTCGACCCTATCTGCCTGGGAAGGGGCGGGTGGGGGAGCTCGCGGCTGCGGCTCGAGAGTCGGCACCCATTCGGCCGAGCACCGCGATTGCCGATGAGGCGGCGGCACATCCGGCCGGCGCGACGACACAGACGGTGACGCCCGACCAAGTCGCCGCGGATCGCGATACGTCGGTTCGCCGCTTACGTAGCCGGCTTCGCGGCGACCTCGACAACATTGTGTTGATGGCCTTGCGCAAGGAGCCGAGCCGGCGGTATGCGTCAGTCGAAGCGTTTGGCCGAGATCTCGCGCGCTCCCTCGAAGGGCGGCCGGTAATCGCTCGGCCAGATACCGTGGGCTACCGCGTCCGCACCTTCGTCCGACGGCATCGGCTCGCGGTCGCCAGCACCGCCGCCGCCGCCGTGCTCATCTTGACGTTCAGCGTGGTGACCGCGATTCAGGCATCGCGAATCGCGCAGCACGCAAGGGATCTCGCGCGAGAACGTGATCGTGTGGCAGAGCAGGTCGAGAAGACGACCCGCGTCAAAGACCTGACGACCGATCTCTTCCGCGTGCTCGACCCCAATCGGAGTGGTGGCAGCCCGGCGCAGCGTCTCGAGACGGCGTCGCGCCGCATCGTCGACGACCTGACCGACCAGCCAGCGCTCCAGGCCGAGCTGATGGACGAAGTGGTGACGATCTACATCAACCTCGGCCTGTACGAACCCGCTGTGGAGATGGCCGAGGCGTCGCTGGCGGTGCGCCGCGCGACCTTTGCGGAAGACCGGCGCGAGGTCGCGCGAAGTCTCTACCGCGTGGGGGAGGCGCTCTTCTTGAATGGCCGCTTCGGCGAAGCCGAGCAGCGATTTTCCGAAGCATTGGCTCGCCAGCGGTCTGCTCTGGCTCCGGACGACGTCGCCATCGGCCGAACCCTCGTGCGGCTGGCGCGCCTCTACAAGAGCGCCGGACGGTTCGACGCGAGCGGCGCAGCGGCCGAAGAGGGACACGCTATTCTGCAGGCCCAACTCGGTGACAGGCACGCTGAGACCGCCGGCGCGCTCTTCCAGCTCGCGGCGTTGCGCGCTGAGCAGATCGGTCCCGAGGCTGCCGAGCCGCTCCTCCACGAGGTGCTCGCGATCCAGCGCACGACTGCGGGAAACGACCACCCCGACGTTGCCTGGACACTCGTCCTGCTGGCCAACACGGTACGCAAGCAGGGCCGCGTGGCCGCCGCGTTGACGATGCTCGAAGAAGCGCTGACCATTCAGCGTGAACGCTACGGTGACGAGCATCCAGACGTGTCGCGAACGTTGTTTCAGGTCGCACGTGTGCTCGAGCAACAGGGAAAGCTCGAACCGGCTGAAGAGGCCTACCGCCAGACCCTGGCGGTGCGTCGGCGAAGTCTCGGGGACGAGCACCTGGCTACTGCCGCCGCCATGGTCGCGTTGGGCCAGATCCTGACCCGCAACGGCGCCTTTGTCGAGGCGGAACAGTGGCTCCGCGCCGCCCTGGCGATCGAGCAGCATCCCCACGCCAAGCGCCACCGATCGAACCGTGCGACCCTCGAAGCGCTGGCCACGCTCTATGTTGCCTGGAAGCGACCGGAGGAACTCGGCGGGATCCAACAGCGGCTCGCGGACGTGTCGGGCGATCAGATGCCGGAAACGGACGCCACTTCCTTGCGCAGCCAGGCCCGTGCCGCCAGCCAGCTCCGTTGAACGGTCTTGCTCGAGATGCCGAGCAGATCGGCGGACTCCTCGAGCGTCAAGCCGGTGAAGAAGCGATGGGTGACCACCTCGGCGCCCCGGGGATCGATCCGTGCCAGACGCTCGAGGGCATCGTCGAGGGCCAGCACCTCACTCGCCTCCTGGTCGGAAAGGAAGGGCTCGACATCTTCGAGAGGCACGGGGCGCGCGTCACCGCCGCGCTTGGCGCGCCGCCGCGTCCGCGCGTGATCGACGAGAAGGCGCCGCATGGTCACGCCGGCCGCGGCCAGGAGACGGCTGCGATCGGCGTGCGCCAGTCGATGCTGCTGACGCAGCTTGAGGTACGCCTCGTGCACCAGGGCCGTGGTCTGCAGCGTCAGTCCCTGGCGTTCCCCGCGCATGCGGCCGCGGGCGAGGCGGCGTAGCTCGTCGTAGAGCTGCGGCACGAGGGCGTCGAATGCCTCGTTGTCGAGGGGGCGGGGCTCGTCGTTGCGCGATTCGTCCATCGGTTTCGAGATCGAGTGGGCCACTGCTCATGCATCGTCGCCCGTGCACCGGAGCGGTGCGGCGGGTGCGCAACCGCCCGCGGCGGCGCGGGACAATCGTCGTATTTCGAACGGTAGGAGGACTGTACCGATCGGTTTGGGGGCGGGTCAACGTGTAGAGCCGGGGAAAGTGCAGGTCCGGGGAAGGTTCATGTCCAGATCGGCACGCCGCTGTCGCCATAGGCATCAAGCACAGACTTTTTCACGACCCCTCAACCGGAGAGGACCATCCGATCATGAAGCATCCCAATCGTTTCGCCCGGTGTTCCAAGGCATGCTGGGCCTCGTTCGTCGCCACGACCGTCGCCATTCTCTTCAGCGCTGTGGCAGGTCAGGCGAGCGAGATAGCCTTCGAAAACGTGGCCGAAGATCCGGCTTCCGGCATCCACTACTCGCGTACCCGCAGCCCCGGCTATGCACAGGTGGAGGCGCTCCAGCAGCAATCGTTGGTCGCGCCGGTGCCGTTTGCTGCCAGCTTGTTCTTGCCGCATCGTCCCGGTGGTTTTCCGGGCGTCGCGATTCTCGATTACGACGGTGACGACGATCTCGACCTCTACGTCACCAACGGTCCGGGCACAGCCAACAGTCTCTTTGCCAACCAGCTCGCCGACACCGGCATGCTCACGTTCATCGATCAGGGAGTGTTGTCCGGTGCGGGCGCCGCCGACCAAGATTCGAACGGTATCTGCTACGGCGACCTCGATAACGATGGCGACGACGACCTGCTCGTCCTGGGGCGGGAAGAGCCCAATCGCCTGCTGCGCAATGACGGCGGGACCTTCCACCATGTGGTGGGTAGCGGTCTGGAAGGCGGCAACCTGTCACACATCGGTTGCACGATCGGTGATGTCGACGGGGACGGTCTGCTCGATGTCTTCGTCGGAAATGCAGCCAATCTTGCGGACCAATTCGGCATTGCTGGCGTCCCTTCGTTCGACCTCAACCACCCCAATCAGCTCTTCCGCAACGAGGGCGCGTTGCACTTCACCGACGTCAGCGAGACCTCGGGCATTCGGGTGCTCGCCGGCCTCGAAACCACGGATCCCGAGCCCAAGACCATCACCTGGGCGGTCGGCATGGTCGACATCGACGCCGACGGCGACATCGACATCGTGCAAGCCGACGACCAGGCATCAGCGCCCGGGCCGGAGCGCGGCCTGATTCATGTTCTGATCAACGACGGCTCCGGCCACTTCATCGACGCGCCTGTGGATCTCAACCCGTTCTCCGTGGGCAACTGGATGAGCGTGTCGGTCGGCGACCTCGACTGCGATGGCCAGCTCGATCTCTTCAGCTCCAATTTCGGCGATTACGGCCTGGCCTGGCTGGGGTCGATCGCCGGGCTGCCGCCGTACACCCTCGGCCAGGAGATGTCGCGCTGGTTCCTGGGCAACGGCAACGGTACGGTCAGTGATCCCGTTGGCAACGGCAACGCCTCGGTCTTCGGGTGGGGAAGTGGCATCGCTGATCTCGACAACGACGGCGATCAGGACATCGTGTACCACGGCGGCATCGATGGCTTGTTCACCACTTTCGAAGACAACCCGGGGGTGGTGCTCGAGAACGACGGCTGCTCCGCGACGTTCAACCAGAACACCACGGCCTTCCGCGGTGACTACATCCGACGCGGAACCCACGGTCTGGCACTCGGCGACCTGGACCGAGACGGCCGCCTCGACGTCGTCACGACATCTGAGCACAACCTGCCGGCCGACGCGCCGCTGGTCCCGTCGCCCGCGTTTCACGGCAATCCCGCTTTCGACGGCGTGCCAGCCTTTTGGCTGCAGTTCCTTCCCGATGCCCAGGGCAACTTCACCTGGGGTGGCATCTCCATGCTCCCCGGTGCGATGACGGTCGAGCGCAACGTCACCACAGATGCCGGGCACGCGGTCGTCATCGAGCCCTGGGGAACGGTCGGCATCGTCGACGACGCGGTGGTGAATCGGTCGGGAATCGGTGCCGTCGTTTCCTTCACGCCGCACGGCGGACCAACTGCCAGCTCACCCGTGGTGGGCGGTTCCAGCTACCTGTCGCAGCATGCTCTCGAACGACACTTCGGCCTGGGGCATGCCTGGTGGGGCAGTGCCGAGATCCGTTGGCCCGGCGGCGTGCACAATCGGCTGGCACCTGTTTTCGCCGGCGAGCGGCTGGCCGTACCCGAGATTCCGTGCTCCTTCGACACGGACGAACTCTTCTTGCCGTACGCACGATGTGTCCTCGGCTCGCTTGCCCAGCTTCGCCAGGACGGCACGATCTCGCGGCGCCTGCGAGCCCGCCTCCTGCTCTCGGCCATTCGCGCCTACTTTGATGCGCGCTGACCGGGACGTTCGCTGACGGAGCCATCTCGGCGCGAATCGAGCTCGCCGCGCTGTGACCGCCCGGTAACAGCGCGGCGATTCCAGGTGCGGCGAGCAGCTCGGATTGGGTATGCTGCCTGCAGCGCTTCGACCCTTCGATGGCGGCCCGGGTTCGAACGCCCTTCCTGGAGATCTGATGCGCGCCAGCCGTCCCGATGGACCCAGTCCCGATGGCCCCAGTCCCGATGGAAGCCGGAGTCCAAGCCCGAGCGGCGACCATACGTGGATCAGCGGTGTGTTCCCGCTGGTCTACCGTGAGCTGAAGGCGGTGGCGCGGCGCCAACTCGGCAAGGCACACGGCCACAGTCTCGACACCACCGGCCTGGTCCACGAGGCCTATCTCAAGCTCGCGGACCTGGATCGCGCGCTGGTCAACGACCGTGCCCATTTCCTGGCCATCTCGGCCCGCGCGATGCGCCAGGTTTTGGTCGCCGCGGCGCGCAAGCGCCAAAGGCTCAAGCGTGGGGCGGGGGAGCCGCCGGTCACCCTCGACGATGCCGCGTCCCCAACCGTCGATCTCGACGTCGTGCTGGCGGTCAACGACGCGCTCGACCGACTCCAGCAGCTCGATGCCCGGCTCGGTCAGCTCGTCGAGTGCCGATTCTTCGCCGGACTGACCGAGGATGAGACCGCCGAAGCCCTGCGCGTCTCGACCTCGACCGTGCAGCGCGATTGGCGCCGGGCGAAGGCCTGGCTTCGCCGCTACTTGAAAGAGCAAGCCGCCGCGTCCAGCGGCTCCGCGCAGGCATTGTTCACGCGTCGATGACCGCGCCGATCCCGCCGGACGATCGCGAGATCGATCGCATCTTCACCCTCGCGCTGACGCTTCCGGCAGCCGAGCACGCGGCCTTTCTCGATGGGGAATGTGAGGGGCAGCCTGAGCTGCGGCAGGAGGTCGAAGCGCTCCTGGCCGAGGTGCGTGAGGATCGGGAT
>CALFAM010000322.1 GCA_937948815.1 uncultured bacterium | reverse complement strand
CGTGGCGCCAGCCACGCGCGACGAGCGACACCGGCCGCAAGAGCGCGAGTCGCATACGCATGCGACGGCGATTGCGCGTGATTTCTCGGAGTACGTCGGCCGGCACTTCGAAGGTCCCCGTCTCCAGGGCACCGCCGGTGGGATGTCGATGGGTGATGCGCTGGCCGTGAAGGTCTGCGATCGGCCGGCCGCGCGCCCGGTCGGAGCGCTCGTAGAGCAGCTGCCTGACCTCGCACAGGGAAGCCGAAGCATAGGTATCCGCTTCCAGCTCATCGTAGCTGGCCAGCGCGCCATTGGCCCCAATGCTGTCGGCAAATGCGCGCGCCACCTCTTCCTTGAACACGGCCCGTCGGCTCATCAAGGCGGCGATCTCAGACTCGCTCTCGGCAACGCCGAGCGTCTCGGCGACCCTTGTCGGCAAGGCCACGGGTCGTTCGGGCGTGCCGAGCGCATCTTCGCTGAAGCTCAGGTACTCGCGCGAATCCGAGGAGAAGCTGCCGGCATACGCTCCCTCGACGAAGAGATCGTAGCCCCAAGCGGTGCTGTCGTAGACCCAAAGGTAGACCAGCGGCACCGGAAGGTCGCTCATCTCGTGGAGGAGGCGCCGCTCTTCGTCGAAGTCGCTGAACAGAACGACGGTGTAGTCGTCGAGGGTCAGGACAAAGGCCGCGCGCTCGAACGATGCATCGAGGTCGAACAGCGGAGGCCGATCGACGGGCACAAATCCGCGCGATCGCAGCCAGCGATCAATCGCTGCCTGCGCCTCATCCCGCTGATCACCGGGAAGACAGATGCTGCTGTAAAACGCTCCCATCGCTGGGCTGAATGCGCACCGAACCAACGACTTGGCACGATCCCCACGAACGTGCGCTGTGCCCGAGAACCCATCGACGAACGCGACAGGCCATCCGGCCCGCCGATCATATGCGAATGGCGGTTGCTCGCAGCACCGAAGGTTCAGATGCCTCCACCCAAACCACGAGAAGATGGTCATCTGCTCGCACCAGACGTGGGATACCTGCCGACCGCGCCGAAGCCGTGGACGCAACGGTTTCCACCATCACGCCTTCCTTTCCTTCGGCGGCCACCGGTAGGCGTGCCAGGCGAATGACCGCGTTGTCATGGTTCTTGCTGTCGTCCGATGCATTCGCGCGGCCGATCCAGGTCACGACGAACTGGTCGCCTGCCGCCGCGATCCCGACCCGTCCGACCGGCTTGGCGTCGTCCAGTGAGATCGCGGGGCCCATGCTCGCGCCGCCATCCGTCGAGAACGCGACCTGAACCCGCGCCTCGCCGCCGGCTGCGGTGAACCAGGCCACGGCCACGTGCTGCCCCACGGCCGCGATGGCGGGCCCATTGACCGGGCAGCCAGCAATCGTCCACGCATCCGAGCCGACCGGGATCGGCGGCTGCCACCCGTCTTCGGTACGCCGGATCAGGTGGATGTCGCGGACCTCCTCCGAGCTGCGCCCCCGAAACGCTACGACCGGTCCCTCCGCTGCGACTGCCATCGCGGTCGGACAGCAATCACAGACGGATGAAGCGAGAAGCACACTGGCTTCGACCTCGTCGCCGTTGGCCTCGGTACCGTCGAGACGCGCGGTGCGCAGCTGCATCGGGCCCCCCGTGGCCGTGCCTCGGCCATCGAGCCATACGGCTTCGACCGCACCCGTCTCATCACCGGACCGCTCTGCGGCAGAACGGACTTCCGCTTCGGTTGCTCGGCGAGGGCTCGAAACCCATGACACGAAGCCGTGCTCGGTCGCGGAACGATCGTCGTGTAGCCAGCCCAGGCGTCGCCAGCTCCGCCCGCCGTCCCGCGAGCGGGCCACCTGGACGCCGTAGGCATAGGTCCCCTCTCCGAGCTTCTCCAGCCAATGGGCGTAGAGCGCGCCATTAGCCGCTTCGACCACAGCCGGCGTGTCGGCCCAGTTGGCGAAGAATTGGTCGCCGCGCGCGACCTCGACCGGCGCACGCCAGGATACAGAACTCGGGTTCGACGCGGAGCGCGCAGCTTCACCCGTCGGCAGCATGCTGGCGAGAAGACGATGTCCTCCCGCCGGCAAGGGCTCGATCCAGACCAGGTGTGTCCCGTCTCGTCCGGCCGCGACGGAAGGCGCCAAGGCACCAGCACCGGCCGGCGGATCGATCGCGGCGGAAGGGATCTGCGCGCGCTCCCGTGGCGAGGCGGGGGCCTCGCTGCGACAACCGGTCAGCCCGAGAATCAGTCCGAAGATCAGGATCATGGCCGGCCCGCCAGCCGGCCTCGAAACCGTAGACGCGCTTCGATTTGTGTGTCGTCCCTGCATCACCCTTCCTCCTGCTGGTTACCGCTTCGCGTACCTGAATACCGTAAGATAGCGAGCAATCCCCGATCGGTCGTCGCCGCGGGGTGAAATCTCATGGCTAACCTACCTGAGCTGGATCGCTTCATCGAGTGTCTTCGCGACGGCGGCCATCGTGTCACGCCCGAGCGCATCCGCCTGTTTCGCGAGGTCTATCGGCATCACGGCCATCTCGACGCCGACCGCCTCCTACGCGCCATGCAGGAGCGCGGCGTCAAGGTTTCACGGGCGACGCTCTACCGAAATCTCGAGCTCATGGCCGAGCTCGGCTTCGTCCGCAAGCACCGCCTCGGTGGCGACCGCCTGCTCTTCGAACACGTCCACGACGGCCAGTTGCACGACCACATCGTCTGCACCTCCTGTGGCCGCGTCATCGAGTTCGTCAGCCCGGCGATCGGTGCCATGCAACGCGAAATCGCCCACGCACACGGCTTCGATCCCAATCGGCACACGCTCCAGATCTACAGCCAGTGCGTCAACTGCGAAGACCACGGCGATGAGTCCCACCTCGAGGAGGCTCCCGCGTGAAACGCATCTTGTTCGTGTGCACCGAGAACGCCAACCGCAGCCAGATGGCGGAAGGATTTGCGCGACATTTCGGCGGCGAAGGCGTGGCCGCCTGGAGCGCCGGCTCGCGCCCTTCGGGTATGGTCAACCCCAAAGCGCTCGCTGCCATGGGCGCGATCGGTATCGACCTGTCAGGGCACACCTCGAAGTCCCTGGCCAGCCTGCCCGCCGAGCCCTGGGATGCCGTCGTCACGATGGGCTGTGGCGACGCCTGTCCGCATCTGCCGGCCGCCCTTCGCGACGACTGGGCTTTGACCGATCCGCGGGACCTCGAAGGCGATGCCTACTCCCACGTGCGCGACGAAATCGCAGATCGGGTCCGCGACCTTCTTGGCCGACTGGGTATCTCACCGGCTACACGCGAACACTGATCGAACCCTTCGACCGCGCCGGGCCCACGCTCAGCGGCCCGCTGCCCACGAAGTAGCCATACCGCCCACTTCGTGGGCACCTCTTCGCACCCCTTTCGGGCGGAGGCACTGGGATTTACCGCTCAGGCTACCTGGCACGGTTCTCGCTCTAGGAAAGAACCGGAACCAAGCGCGGTCCGAACACGAAGGGCCGCACGCGACGACAATCTCCCCTGACCTGCGCACGGCGTGTTGCCGAACGCAGGTTTTTCTTTTTTGGGGAGACAAGCCCAACCCCCGAAACGCTCAGCCAGCTCGCCACGAAGCAAGTTCTCCGTACGGAGGCAACCGCTCATTCGCGGTGTCGCAGCCGATGGTCCATGCGACCGCTCGGGTGACTCGGAACTACTGACCCCGCACCAAGCAATGCTCCGCGTCAGTTCACCTGATCCAGCGGCAAGGTGGTGCGCACGCGGATGCCCTTCTGTCCGCGGATGCGCACTTCGACCAGCTTTCTCGGGTCATCGGGCAGCTTTTCGGTGTAGTAGGTCAGCACGTACTGGTTGCGCAGCTCTTGATTGATCTGCCCGAGTGCGCGTTCGAGCCCGCCGCGAGCCGCGACCCGGAAAACCCGACCGCCGGTAGGCTCCGCGAGCAGCCGAAGATCGGCGACAGCACCCACGGCGCCGACTCCACCGCGAGCCAGAGCCGCGGACTGCCCGCCACCTCCAGACGGTAGCTCGACAATGTAGATGGGGATCCCGAGCTTGCGGCCCAGATCGACCACGCTGGCGGGCTTGCTCTGGCTTCCGAAATCAGCCCCGTCGGTCACGGCCACGACCGCCCGGCGCCCCGGCACGTCCGTGAGCTGCAGCAGTGAGAAGAGCAGCGAGTCGTAGAGCGCGGTGCCGCCATCGGGCGCCACGGAAGCGAGGCTCTGGGTCAGGGCTTCGACCTCGCCAGTCAGCCCATGTGCCAGACGTAGACGGTCATTGAAATCGACCAGCAAGGCACGATCTCGCGCTGACAACACGCTCGAAAGGAACTCGCGGGAGGCCGCCACGGCGCGCGGCCAGATCGGTGCCATGCTGCCCGAGGAATCGACGACCAGCGCGATCGACAGCGCCACGTCGTCGGCCAGGTAGAAGCGGTCGATCTGCTGCGGCGCTCCCCCTTGGACGACCTCGAAGTCTTCCTTGCCCAAGCCGGAGAGCGGACGACCGTCACGACTGGTGACCACCGCCTGAAGCTGCACGAGATTCACCTCCAGCTCCTCAGACAAGGCATCGCCGACCACGGCCGCGTCGTCCACGCGGCGGCCGTCTTGGAGTGAGGCTTCGACGCGAACGACCGTGCCGGGTCCGGCCTCGTCGATGGGGACTTCGGCGCGGAACGGCGGTCCTTCGAGTCGGCCGATGGAGCGCTCGCCGACGAATGCTTCGACAGCGTCGAGCAACGCATGCCGGGGCACCGATACGGACGCCTCGAGGCTGACCTGGCCGGCGCCGAGATCCAGCCGCGTGATGCGGGCGCGCAGGGGCGGATCGAAGCGGTTGACCACGATCTCATCCTCCCCGAGCTTGCGATCCCGCTGGCCATAGGCAACCGCGCGCAGATTCTGCTCGCGGGCCGGCTTGGCGAATGGGATCGAAGCTGTGAACGGCGGACGCTTGCGAACAGCGACCTCTTCACCGTCGAGCTCGAAGACGATGCGGAAGATGTCCGGCTCGATGGTCAGTGCTTCGACCTCGGTCTTGCCCGCCACCGTTCCGAGCACCGGCAGAATCTTCATCACCGCCGCCCCCTCACCAAGGTCGGCGAAACGGTCGTCGGCTGGATCCGCAGGCTGGGCATCGAGCGCGTGCGCCAGGAAGAGACCCGCGGTCGCATACGCCACCACAGAGAACAACTTGCTGCCGCGCGCCGAGCGCGGGGTCGGGAATGGGTGGCCGGTCGGCGTCATCGTCGAATCTGGCATGACTTTCTCCTCGCCAGGATCGTACGGGAGGCGCCTCGCCGCCGATCTACCGACGGGACGAGGCGCTCCGCGCCCGTGGTCGGCACCCTGATCGATGGCTGTGTGTCGACAGCATACCGGTCGGCCGCGCCGCGTGCGACCTTGATCGCCATACGGTCACTCAGGCGACATCAGCCACCATGGCGTCTCGATCATGCGCCGCCCTTCCGCCTCTTCGAAGAAGACGTGCAGCGCATCGTCTGTGAAGTACGTCCAGAACTCGGCCTCGTCGCGCGGATCGAAAATCTCGAAACGCTTCTGCTTTGCCTGGGCCTCGAGAAAGGCCCGATAGGCATCGAGGGGCTCGGCGCCGAATTGCTGAAAGACGACCCGACCACCATGACGCGCGTAGAGTGCCTGGTTGATCTTCCAAGCCCGTACCAGCTCGCGTGCCATGTCATCGTCCGCAGCGCCAGCCGGCTCGCTCGTTTCACCCGTCGCCTGAAGCGCTTCGAACGTCTCGCCCTCGGCGCGGTGCGCGCGCTCCTGCGCTGCCGCGCCACGGTGAAAGGCTTCGATCTCCGCGTCCGTCGGCTCGATCTCATTGCGCGCGGCAAAGTCATCGAGCAACGTAACGAGCACGAGCCCGCGAAGCGCTTCGCGCTCCTCCGTCATCACAGCACGCCCGAGCACCGTCGCGATGGTCCCCGCGACGGCATCTCCCGTTCCCAGCTCAGCGTCATCCAACGCCCGGTCTTCCGTGCCAGGATCAGAGGCGGGAGCGCGCGTACACGCGACACCCAAGACAAGCCCGGCGAGGAGCAAGATCGTGCCATGTCGTACGGGTCGCAACCTCCCTCGACGGGCAATGGGTGCACTAATGTCCATTGTCCACGACAACTTGGATCTTGCGGATGTTGGCGCCAGGGAACCGCCCAATACGCTTCACCTTGCTCAAGATCTCTCGCGCCTCGTCGAGGCTCTTGCCCGCATAGACGGCCAGGAAGTTGTACTGATCATTCACGCCGTTGTACCAGACCCGCGAGCAGCCGTGACGGGAGGCGAAGACCTTGCGATCCGGAAACTCCTGCTGCACCTCCACGCGCTCTGTCTCCGGAAAGAAACCACCACATTCGGTCTCGTCATCTGGATCGCTCGGGTCCGGATGGATGGCCTTGGCGCTGCCGAGCAGAACGGCGTAGAACGGCTCTGAATTGTGGGCTGTCTGCCACGCGAGCTCGTCGGGAAGCTGGAAAGACAGATCATGCGGCTCGAAGGTGTAGCTCCTCGCGACACACGGCTCCTTCGGATTCGCGCAGACGTGGGCATCGGGCAAAGGCGTTGCCAGGGGCGCTGTCTCTGCGCCTGCTGACAACGCGAGCACGAAGACCAGCATCCCGAGCGCAATGGGAACGTAGGTCCATCGGAAACGTTTCATTTTCCCTCCCCTTCGATCTTTTCGTCGGCCCTTTCTTCCGCGGCGGGCATTTTCGCCATCTGGAGCAAGAAGGTGAGGATCTTGAAGTGATCGTCTTCGAAGGCTGCCGGAGGAAATCCGGGCGTCGTGTCGGGCGCATGGGGAATGCCGAACGGCCTGGCCCGAGCGTGACAGAGGATGCACGAAAAATTCTTCTGTGTGTACGACTCGAGGGCCGCGTTCACCAGATTGTTGGCGTTCGTGTACACACCCGTGATCGGTCCTTGATGGCCGTTCCGTTCACGATCCTCGGCCGTGGTGAAGCTGATCGCTCCCGGGTGGCGATTCTGCGTTCCGATTAGCTGATAGAAACGAAGCACTGAGTCCTTGACCGGTGCGATCGTCTGATAATGCTCGTTGATCTCACGCACTGCCGCGGGAAGGCGCTGCGCCGATGCCCGATAGATGTCGACCGGAACCGGCAAGGGATGCTCAGACCCGACTTCGGCAGGTATCTTCCCCGCGAAACCGTACTCGAGTTGCTGCGGCGTCGGCAACTGACCATCATTGAATGTGGGTGTGACGACCACACCATCTTCCGTGACGTTGCTCGTGACGTTGTCGATCTGCTCGAACGTCGAGGCAACAAAGGCTCCATCGACACCCTTGTGCGGATCGTAGCCGTTGGGCGTCCAGCGAAGAATGTGCAGCGCCACGAGCCCCATGAGCTGCGTCTTGGGCTTGCCGTTCTCGACGCCGACGACGAGACGCCGCCGAAGGTAACGATCGACATGATGCTTCTTGGGATCGAGCACACGCCAGGCTGCCTTGACGTCGACCATGCCAACCTGGGCATACGGTGGTAGATCGCGCAAGTAACCCGCGATCTCGGCCGGATTGCCGAAGGGTGGACGCTGAAACGCGCTGTCGTCACGTCGACCCGCGACGTAGCGCTCCACCGCACGAATCTGCTCGGCGGCGTTGTAGTAGCCGAAATGCCGGACGTACGCGAAGAACGATCGATTGACCGCCACCTCGTAGCGCACGAGCCCACCATCTTGGTCGAACAAGGGGCCGGTGAGATGCGGGAAGAAATAGGGTTGATTCGCGTCGGTCGCGTATCCGGTCAGCTCGATCGGAAATGCGAGCAGAGCCCGACCGTCTGACAGCTTCTTGGCAAGGTTCGGCGGTACCGGCCGGGCCGTATTCCAAGGCTGCGGTCGCGCACCGTTCGGCGGAAAGACCTCGAACGGCTCCTTGTACGTCTCCCACACGGTTTGCGGCATGACGCCCGTTCCGGACATCACGGAAAGCGGCTTCGATGCGTCGGGCTTACCGCGTTCGCCCGATACGATCCGCGAACCCTCGATCTCGAGCGGAACGTTCGGCCAGTTCAGCGCGATGAAGGACCGCCAGATGAAGTCGTAGAAGTTGGCTTGCTGCTGTTGCGGGTCGCTCGATACTTCGAACACGCGCGGCAGGTCGAAGAAGCGCGTTTCGGTTTCCACCTCGGCCGAGCTCGGTGAAACCGCGATACTCGAGAGACAGAGCATCGCCGTGACCAATGTTCGAGATTGTCGGCGCATCGGGACTCCTTGATCGAAAAGCAGGCTTCGGGTCATGCGCGCGCATGACGAAATTCGCTCCAGGCTGGAATGCGTCACGCAGCCCCCCGCTTTCGCTGCGCGATGCGGTGCTCGAGGCAGATCAGCTCCACGGGCGTGGGCGCGGCAACCAGGGTTTGTGGGCTCACCAATTCTTCAGCATAGCACCCGAAGAGGGTAACCCTGGACGCAGAGCGGATCCGGCACCGGCGCCTCCAGCCCACCTCGATCCGCGACCGCGCCATGGGACCAGCCGCTCGGATCGTGCCGCAGATGGCGAGCCCAGGGTCGCCCCGGAAAGCCATACTTGCATCGTTCCCCCAGCACTCACGCAGCCTACGCTGTCGCAACGTTTCGAATCGAGGAAGCTCGTGATGCCGAATCGCACTGCTGCTCTTGCCCGCCCCGTACGAAATCGCCCTCCGGCACCACACTTCGCTGCCATCACCGCCACCTTGATCGCTGTACTGCTGGTACAAGCGTGCACGCCGCCCACAGAGTCGTCCCTGCCGGAAGTCCTGGCGGACGGTCTGACAAGCCCGGATTGGTCGACGCGCAAAGCGTCGCTCGCGCAGCTCGAAGCCTTTGGATCAGCCGCCAATGATCAGCTCATCGCCGCCCTCGGGGACCGAAGCGATGTCATCTCGAAAACAGCGCAGACGTGGCTGGTGCGGCAAGGTGCGCGGGTGGTGCCCGAGCTGGCCGACACGCTGGCGGCTGTCGAAACGGATCGCGGCCTGTTCGCTCGCATTGCGGGCGGCACAGAGATGCATCAAGGCAAATCACTGGCGGGTACGCTTTGGCTGACCCTGGTGCGCGGCGTTCCGCGCGAGGACTGCCTCGACCAGCTCGAACGCCTGATGCGGAACCGCTCACCACGCGTGCGCGCGGTCGCCGTATTCGCGGCGATCACCCTGCGTTCCTCGGACTATCTCTCCATTCTCGAGCAAGCTGCTACCGATTCAGATCCGTTGGTTCATCGACGGCTGCGTCAGGGCCTCGTGCGGCTCCTCCAACGGGGCAGCTACTCGACCCCCAGGCTCGACGCCGAAACCGAAGGCCGCGCCCTGGACCTCCTCGAGCCGATGTTTCTCGAAGCCGCGACTGATCAGGACTTCGGCTTCTCAGACAACGACGGAACGTTCGCAGACATGCTCGGCAACGATCGCCTGGAGCATCATCGTGATCGGTTCGTTGCCTTGCTGTTGGAACAGCTCAGCAACCCTGCGCTCCCCGTACACGGCCAGCTCATGATCGGACAGTCCCTGGCCAACCAGTCGATCGAAGCAGAGCTGGTCCCTCTCGTCGAACAGCTGCTTTCGGGACTGGACGAGCCCCTGGAAGATACCTCTTCCCTACCTCCGGAGCTCGTGGCGCTCAGCATTTTTCCGCCCCCCTCCTGGTCCGTGGAGACAGCGAGCGCGCTCATGCCCTGGCTCGAAGCCACACGCGAGCCGACGTCCGCCGCCGCGCGTCTGTTCCTCCAGGTCTACCTCATGGCCAAGCAGCACGGGCGCGACGGGCTCGACGAGCGCGCCCTGAGGGTCCTGGGAGAAATGCTCGACGAGCCCGGAGCAGACGCCGAGGCAAGCTCGGTACTCGGTCCCTTCCTCGGACCGTGGCTGGCCCGAGAGCCGCCGGCCGCCGAGCCGGTCCGGGCACTGCTCACCCCTCGGCTCGACGCGCTTCAGCGGGCCGCGGAAACAGCGTCCATCAAGCAGACGTGCGGGATCGCGCAGCTTTTCTGGGGGCTGGGAGATGCTCGCCACGAGGACGTCTTCGAGCATGCCTGGCGACGGCGTCACGATGCCACGTTGCTCGACGAACGCTTCTTGAGCGACTGTCTTTCCTTCTTCGGCTGGACGACCCGCGAAGCTGGCATGACCGAGCGCCTCCTGCCATACCTCGAGGAAGCGCCCACACAGCCGCACTCCCTGGTCCGAGATTCGGCCGCGGCGATCCTGGTCGGCGCCCTCAAGCGGCACCACGCGTCCTTTCTCGATGACGCGGTCTTCGCAACCTGGCTCGGCATCCTGGCCAACCCGGAAGTCCATCCCCGGCTGCGGGCACGCATGACCATGATGCTCGGCTCCCCCGCGCTCTCCGAAGAGCAAGACGATGCACTGCGCACCGTGCTCTTCGGACTGACCGACCCCATCCACGACGCCAACCTGCGCGACAAGATCCTCAGCCGCCTGCTCTACCAGGGCGACCTGCGGGCGCTCCCGGAAGCCTATGCGCTGCTGACCGTGCGCGACCAACCTCATTGGGCGCTGAGCAATGTCATCTCCACGATCCCTGGCGCCGGCTGGGTCATGGACACCGCGGAGCTGATCGAGATCATGGATGGCATGGTCGAACGCTACGGGCCACCAGACCCGAGCCATGTCGAGATCGTGCCGAGCAACAACTACTTCAACTGGGCAGTGCAGTACCAGGTCTACCCTCCGCAGCACCTCGTCGACGAGCTGTACAACCGCTCCAAAGAAGACTTCGGCTACGACGCCGACCGATGGCGACAATGGCTGGCGAGCCAGAACGAGCCGTCGAAGACCGACGCGGCCGGTTGATCGTCGAGAACGATTTCACCGAGGCAGTCTGTGGGCGATAGGCTCGCGGCATGCCGTACAAGCTTCTCGACGCCGACAAGGTTGCTGAAACCGTCGTCAAGCTCTCGCAGCGCATCGAGGAGAGGTTTCCGGAAGCCGGTCTCGCTCGAATGTGCCGCGAGCTCGACGATGACGTTGTGCTCGCCGCAGTCAACGAAGTCGAAACCTTGACCACGGGCCTGTCACGCAAGATCTGGCAGAAGCTGATGATCCTGGAAACGACGGTCGTGGCCAGAGATGCGGATCAGGCACCAAGGACGACCGATGCCACTCCCCACTTCACGCCGACCGCGGCGCCCCAGTCCTAGGGAGCCCTGAGGGCGGCACGATACGAGCGCTTGCCTGGGTTCAGGCTTGCCCGGCAGCCGATGGCGGGGCCGCGCTCGGCTCGACCGATGCACGGATGGACGCTTCGTCGATCTCGGTGACTTCGCTCAGTGCCTCGATCTGATCGGACGCGCCCTCGATGACGACATCGTAAAGGGAAAGGACTTCGGCATCGAACCCCGGTGTGTTTCGCGCCGTCATTTTGAAGAGCTGCATTTGATTGAGGAAGTTATTCAAGATGTGATGCGTCGACGCCAACATCGCTGAATAGATCGCCAGCTTCTCGCGCGCGACCTTTTGTTGCTCTTGCTTCTTGATCAGGTCGAGAAAGGCAAATGCCAAGAAGATCACGGCGGGAATGATGAGCTCATCCACCTCGAATCGCTCGAGCGCAGCCAGGGCCGTCACCATTCGCTCGAACAGATCCAAACCCAAGAGCAACGCAGCCAGCTTGATGACGATTGCCAGCGCCGCTCCGACCAGTGTCCAACGAAGTTTCCTCATGTGCTCCCCTGCGATCTCTCGCGGTCGACCTCGGCGCTCTCGCCGAGGAAGATGCTGCCCCCCACACTCAGGGCGCTTCAGTGGAGTCCGTCGCCAGGCGATCGACCGCGTGTGCGCGCAACCGATGAAGCCATGCCTGGATTCCCGCTGCATCGACGAACGGATGGGGGGAGCCAGGCTCGCGGCTGGTCAGCCCCTGCCCCAGCTCGAGCATGTTCCGCCCCAGGTGGTTCGGCAGGCTGACTGCGACCTCCTCCATCGCCAGCAGCCGGTCCACGCTGTCGATGTACATTTCGAAGCGCTCGGCACCTTCGAAGTTCTGACCCACGCCGCCGAAAACCAGGGCCGTGTGGGTGGCCTCGCCATCGTGAACATCAAACGTGAACGATGCCACGCCCTCGGTATGGCCTGGCGTGCGCAAGCAGTGGATCACGGTCCGTCCGAGCTTGATCTCGTCGCCATCGCGAAGCGTCAGGTCACGGGCAGGGGGTACGAAGCGGGCGCGACCGTCTCCTGGATCGTCGATGACCAGGTCCCAGTCCGGCCCGCTCATCCCGATGCGAGCACCGGTCAACTCCTGCAGGCGCCGCGCGCCGCCTGCATGGTCGAAATGCCCATGGGTGATCAGCACGTATCGTACGTCCTGCGGGTCAAAACCAAGGGTGCGGATGTTTTGCACCAGGCGCTCGACGTGGGGATCGAATAGTGCATCGATCAGGATCAACCCATCACCCGTATCGATCAGGTAGACGCTGACGTATCGCATGCCGACGAAGTAAACATGGTCGAAGATGCGAAATGGCTCGACGTATTGGGCGGCTGGATCGTTCCATCCGAACCATTGCTCGTCCGCAGCCGCCTGGGCTGCATGGTCCTGCGCGATCGGCAACCGGGCGTGGCCCTCCTCGGCTGCAGCCGGACCACTCGCCAAGATGAGGGGGGCGAGGACGAGGGGTGACAGGACGAGGGCCACAAGGTCGCTCGCCATCCTCCGTGCGAGGTCGGCGGGGCGGGATCCCGGCCCACGCGTCGGTCGAGTCAGCATCGTACGCCTCCGGGTCATGGGTCACGTGTGAGTGCCAGGTGGCACAGGCGCTCGCACAGCGTGTCAAAGTCGATCCCGCTGGCCGCAGCGCCCTGTGGCAAAAGGCTGGCGGTGGTCATGCCGGGCAAGGTGTTCGCTTCCAGGCAGTAGGCCCGACCGTCGGACGTCACCCGGAAATCGATCCGTGAGACGTCGCGCAGACGCAAGGTTCGGTGGACATCGAGCGCCAACGATTGCAGGAGCGTCGCGAGGGCCGGCTCGATCTGCGCCGGAAAGATCTCATCGGTCATGCCTGGGGTGTACTTGCACTCGTAGTCGAAAATGCGATGTTGCGGTCGGATCTCACCAACGGCCAGCGCTTCGTCGCCCAGAACCCCCACGGTCAATTCACGACCATCGACGAATGCTTCGACCAGGACCGTCTGATCGAAGCGTCGGGCGTGGGCGATCGCGGCTTCGAGCTCGGACCGCTCGTCGACCAGGGTCAGACCGACTGTCGAGCCGACCCGCGCGGGCTTGACGATCAGCGGCAGACCGAGGGCTTCGACCGCGCCCGCCGACACACCGCCATCGGCGGGCCAGCATAGCCAGTCCGCCGTGTCGATTCCGGCGTCACGCATCAGACGCTTGGCGACATCTTTGTCCATGGCCAAGGTCGAGCCCAGGGCATCGCTGCCCACGTACCGGAGCCCTTCGAGCTCGAGCAGGCCCTGGAGGCGCCCGCCCTCGCCCGGCTCCCCGTGCAGCACGATGAAGATCAGGTCGGCGGAACGTAGGGCATCGAGCTTGACCAGCGCCGCAAAGTCCTCACGCGCTGCCAGCGCGGCAAGGGTCTCGGCAGTCGGATGCGCACGGTCGAGCGCGTCGACCAGCAGCCGAGCCTCGTCGTCGGCCGTCATCACACCGCTGCAGGTGTCGATCACGCGGACATCGAAGCCACAGCGCCGCAGCGCTGCCGCGACCTGGCCCGCGCCGGCGAGGGCCACGTCGCGTTCCGCGGTCGAGCCCCCCGTGAGCAAGGTAACTTGAGTCGTCATGGTTGGAGATAATAGCCGGTGACCGCAACGGTAGGATGGCGAAAATGAGTCAAGAGCAAGACGACACACAACGCCTCATGACGATCGTCCCGGGGATGGCGCTGGCGACCATCGCCCTCTGGGTCGGATTCGCAAGCATCGCGCCCGCCCGAACCGAGACTGGTGCCGAGTCGTCCACCACGACTCCGGCCTCGAACGAAGCTGCCGCACAGCCAGACCTGCTCACCGTGCTCGGTTTTCACGAAACCGGTGGGGCAGCACCAGGCTATGTAGAAGATCGGGCGTGCGCGACCTGCCACGCCGCCATCTGGTCGAGCTACCAAGAAGTCGGCATGGCCCGGTCGTTTGCCCGGCCGTCGCGCGAGAAGACGATCGAGCGCATCGGCGAGGTCTTCCATCACGAGCCGTCCGACCGCTACTACTCGCTGCGCTGGGAGGGTGACCAGCTCATTTTTCGGCGGGAGCATCGCGATGCGCGGGGCGAGGCATTTGCTGTCTACGAAGTGCCCGTGGACTGGGTCATGGGCTCGGGCTACCACTCGCGGGTCTACATGACCCAGAACGCCGCGGGAGAGCTCTATCAGCTTCCGCTGGCCTGGTACGCGCCCGCACCGGCCCCGGGACCGGATCCGCAGGCCATGACGTCGGGACATTGGGGCATGTCGCCGGGCTTCGATCGCGCAGATCACTTCGGACTCACGCGCCGGGTCCGACGCGAGTGCATGTTCTGCCACAACGCGTATCCCGACGTGCCCGAGGGCTCGGACATGGAAGGGTCCGTGCATACCTTCCCGAAGAACTTGCCGGAAGGGACCGGCTGTCAGCGTTGCCACGGCCCCGGGGCGAATCACGTTCGCCTGGCCTTCGGTGGCGAGCGCGACCGCGAGAAGGTCCGCCAAGCGATCGCCAACCCGGGTCGCATGGAGCCCGCACGCCGTGACGACGTTTGCTACGGCTGCCATTTGCAGCCCTCGATCTCGCTCACGGGCGTTCGCCGGTTCGGTCGCGGCGACTACAGCTTCCGACCGGGCCAAGATCTTGCCGACTACATGGTTCACGTCGACGTGATCGAAGAGGGCAATCCGCAGGATCAGCGCTTCGAGATCAACCACCATCCCTACCGCCTGCGGCAGAGCACGTGCTTCACCGCGTCCCCGGCAGGCGCGCTGTCCTGCCTCACCTGTCATGACCCGCACCGCAAGGTACCGGTTGCGGATCGTGCTGATCACTACCGCGCGGCCTGCCAGAGCTGCCACGAGGTCGATGCCTGCGGTCGTCCACGGACAGACACCGCGGCCACCTCCGTTGCGGCGAACGACACGCTGGCCCACGCAGAGGCCGGCGATCAATCCGACTGCGTGTCGTGCCACATGAGCCCGCGCCGGCCAGAGGACGTGATCCAGACGGTCATGACCGACCATCTCATCCGCCGCAAGCCAGGCGGACGCGACCTCCTTGACCCGCTCGAGGAAACCGATCCGATTCTGATCGATCTCATCCACTACTTTCCGGAGCGTGCACCAGCAGGCGCACTGGGCGAGATCTACCGCACGCTGGCCATGACCAACGCTGCGCCGACCAGCGATGCCGTCGGCTATCTACAAAAGCAGCTTGCAATCGAGCGGCCCGCGCACATGCGCCCGTGGCTTTCCCTGAGCAGCAGCCTACTGACGCTCGGGCGCCACGAGGCTGCGGCAGCCGCCTTCGAGCAGATTCTGGCCGCCCACGACCCCGCCACCGCCTCGACCGCAGAGAAGAGCCTCGCACGACGCGCGCGGGCTCTGCTCGCCGTGGCGCGCGCCGTACTTGGGGACGTTCCCGAGGCCATTTCGATGCTCGAGACCATCGCCGACGAGAATGCGAACGACCCGGACATCTGGTTCAATCTCGGGCGCTTGCTCAGCAACCAAGACCGGATGGACGACGCCGAGCAAGCCTTTCGCACGGCGATCGAGCTGCGCCAGGTTCTGCCGCTTGGTTGGTTCCATCTCGCCCGGATCCATGTCCTCAAGGGTGAGCACCAGGCAGCCATGGAGGCGTTCGAAACCGCGCTGTCACTCGATCCGAGGCTCGAAGGGGTCTACCGTGAAGCCGCGCGGCTCCTCGCGACCCTCGACGATCACGCCGGCGCTGCGCGTCTGCTCCGCCGAGGGATCCAGGTCGTCAGCGACCCGACCAACCTCGAGAGCGATCTCGCCGCCCTCGAGCCTGCTTCCAGCGGCGACTCGGAAGCAAGGCTCGAACGATCGGTCCAACCTCTCGGGGCGAGCGCCGCACCGCACGAAAGGTAGACAGAGGATGAGCGTCGCTACCAGCCGCAGGTGCGGCCAGCGTTCTGCTCGTCGAGCCAGGCAGACACGGGCTCGAAGTAGTCGAGAATCGCGGTTGCGTCCATCTGGCGCTGGCCGGTGAGCGCTTCGAGGGCGTCGGGCCAAGGACGCGACAAGCCCATCGACAACATTTCGTCGAGGCGCTTGCCAGCTTCCTCGCTGCCGTAGATCGAGCAGCGGTGCAGGGGGCCGTCATCCCCAGCCAGCGCGCACAGCGAACGGTGGAACTGGAACTGCAAGATGGCGGCCAGGAAGTAGCGCATGTAGGGGGTCGAGCCCGGAACGTGGTACTTGGCGCCCGGATCGAAGTCGTCCTCGCTGCGCGCAACCGGGGGGGCGACGCCCTGGTACGACTCGCGGAGCTCCCACCAGGCTGCGTTGTACGTCTCCGGCGTGATCTCACCCGAGAAGACCCCCCAGCGCCACTTGTCGACCAACAGGCCGAACGGTAGGAATGCCACCTTGTCGAGCGCCATACGCAGCAGGAAGCCGAGATCGGCGGACAGGGCGGGCTCCTGGTCGAGCAGGCCGATCCCGACCAGGTACTTCGGCGTCACGGACAGTGCAATGGCATCGCCGACGGCTTCGTGGAAACCGTCGTTGGCGCTGTCGAGATAGAGGAACGACTGCTCGTTGTACGCCCGCTGGTAGAAGTTGTGACCGAGCTCGTGATGGATGGTCGAGAAGTCCTCGGCGGTCGGCTCGATGCACATCTTGATGCGCAGATCTTCGACATTGTCGACATCCCAGGCACTGGCATGGCACACCACGTCGCGGTCGCGCGGTTTGGTGAGCTGCGAGCGTTGCCAGAAGGTCTCGGGCAGCGGCTCGAAGCCGAGGGATGTGAAGAAACCCTCGCCCGTGCGCACCATCTTCTCGGCGTCGTAGCCCTTGGCTTCGAGCAGGGACGAGAGATCGTAGCCGGCGTCCGCGTCACCAGCGGGGGCCACGAGCTCATAGATGTTCGACCAGTCCTGGGACCACATGTTGCCGAGCAGACTCGCGGGAATCGGCTTGCCGTCGGTCACCACGTCGTCCCCGTAGCGCTCGGCGAGACGTGCGCGAACGTGGCAATGCAGCTTGTCGTACAGCGGCCTCACCTGATCCCAGAGCCGATCGACCTCGGCAGCGAAGTCGTCAGGATCCATGTCGTACATCGAGCGCCACATTGCACCCAGATCCGGGAACCCAAGCTCCTGCGCGCCAGCATTCCCGAGGGCGGCATAGCGCTGATAGAGCGGACGCATCGCGGGCGACACCGTGCGCCAGCCGACCCACGCCTCTTCGAGCGCTTGGGGATCGCGATTGGTCGCCAGTGTCCGAGAGAGTTGGCCGAGATCACGACAGTCACCACCCTCGTCACAGTACGAGCCGCTGCCGTACATGCTGGTGAGCTGGGCGGCGATCTGCGACAGCTCGGCAGTTTGCTCGGCATTCGACGGGGCTGGCAGGGTCAGCGCCAGCTTCAGCAAGCGGAGCTTGCGCACGACCTCGGTGGGCGGATCGACCAGCGCATCGAAGCGCTTGGCCTCATTGGCCAGTGCGACCGCCAGCTCCGTGTGCTGACGCGACGCTTCGGCAGCCAACACCTCGGTGTCGTAGGTGATGTACGTCGCCTGCACCCATGCGGCACGACCAGCCGCTTCCGAGACCTTGCTGAGCTGAGCCTCCGCGTCGTCGAGAAACGCCTCGGCCTCGGCGACGGTCGGTGCCGATTGCTGAGGCGCGCAGGCGGCGAAGGCAATCGAGAGCAGGCCGAGCACGGGCCCTGCCAACCGTAGGACTCGCGGGCGCGCAGCCGTCGCGTGAAGCAAACCAGTCATGGTCGATCCTCCAGAGAGATTTGGCCCGGCAGGCGGTATCGCCGGGAGCGGTCGCATCACTCAGCGAACCAGTGACGCGAGCGCAGCAGCCATTCGCCCGAGTCCGTCCTCGAGCTCGGCCTCGGAACTGGCGAAAGAGATGCGCACGTGATCGTCGCTGCCGAAGGCGATTCCCGGCACGACGGCTACGCCGGCCTCGTCGAGCAGATACTCGGCAAGCGCGATCGAGCCCCGAACCGTGTCACGGTAGCAACCCTGAACGTCCGGCAGCACGTAGAACGCGCCATCCGGCGGCTCGACGCGGACACCCGGCATCGCGCGCAAGCGATCGACCACCAGATCCCGGCGTCGGGCGAACGCTTCGATCATCTTTCGCACGTCTTCTTCAGCGCCCTTCATCGCCGCCAGCGCACCGTACATGGCGAACGACGTGGGATTCGACGTCGCATGGCTTTGCAGTGCGCCGAGCTTGGTCAGCAGCGCGATCGGCCCGAGCGCATAGCCCACCCGCCAGCCAGTCATGGCATAGGTCTTCGAGAACGAGCTCACCACCACCACGGTTTCCGGGTAGCGGGCCGCAAACGCAGCAGCGCTGGTGGCCTTGGCCTCGCCGTAGACGAAGCGATCGTAGGTCTCGTCGGCCAGCAACACGATGTCGCGGGCCGCGCAGGCATCGATCAGCTTCTCGAGCTCGGCACCGCTCATGATGCCGCCGGTCGGATTGCTCGGTGTGTTGACCAGCACGAGCCGCGTGCGATCGGTCATGGCATCGATCAACGGCTGAGCATGAATGGCGAAACGATCCTCGACCGTCGTCGGCACGGTCACCACCCGGGCCCCGGCAAACTGCGCCTGGGCCTCGAAGCTCACCCACGCCGGCGACGGCATCAAGAGCTCGTCGCCCTCGCCGAGCAAGAGCAGCATGAGCTGGAAGAGGGCCGCCTTGGCGCCGACCGAAACCACGACGTTGCTGGCCTGCCACGGTGCCTGCCACGATGTGGCGTAGCGCTCGGCAAGCGCCGAACGCAAGGCCGGAAGCCCGGCGGCAGCCGTATACCGTGTCAAGCCGTCCGACAGGGCTTGTTGGGCGGCTTCGATCGCCACCTGTGGTGATGGAAAATCTGGTTCTCCGGCGCCAAAGCTGACGACGGACTTTCCCGCAGCCCGCAGCTCCGCCGCCTTGCGGGTTACGCGCATGGTTTCGGACTCGCTGAGACGAGCAGCTCTGTTGGCCATTCTCATGGGGGCGGCATGGTATCATCGGAGGCCGTTCGCGTAGCGTCCGACACGCAGGATTGCCCGCGACACGACCGCCAACCATGGCCACGACCGCAGCAAACCGTCGAGCCATGAGGTGGCACAGCCGAGGATCTTCCCAATGGCGAGAATCTTCTCCATGAAGGGCATCAACGAGCATCTTCGAAATCCGTTCCGCGCCGTTCCGGTCCTCGGCCGGGGGGCTGGCTGGCTCGTCACCGTCGTCGCGCTGCTTCTGTTCGGCCTCGTCCATTCGGCAGCGCTGGCCGCCCCTGCGGGGGGAGACTCCGCTTGGCTCGGCCATCCGGATGAAGCCAAGGCCGTTGCCAAGAAGAATAGCCAGTACATCTTGGTCGATCTCTACGCCGACTGGTGTGGCTGGTGCAAGAAGCTCGAGCACGAAGTGTTCACGAGCGACGCCTTCCGCGACTATGCCAAGGACTTCGTGCTGCTTCGGGTCGATGTCGAAGACCGCGGCCCCGGTAGCAAGCTGCAAGCGGACTACCGAGTCTCGAGCCTGCCGACCATGCTCATCCTCGATTCCCGCGGCATCGAAGTCGGAACGGTATCCGGCTACTTCCCGACCGCCGGGTACATTCAGGCCTTGCGCCGGCAGATCGGGCGCTATGAGGCGTCCCTCCAGCACTTCGAAAAGGCCCGCGTCAGCGATGACGCGAGCACGCTCCGCAACCTCGCGGAGCTCCTCCATCGGCGTCGCGATGGTGAGCGCGCGGCGGTGATCTACGATCGCCTGCTGTCGCTCGATCACACTCCGCACGAGCGTCTTTTGATGCTCACCATGGCGATCGATGCCCAACGCATCGCCGGCGACTACAGCCGCGCGCGCAAGACCGCCGGTGAAGCGACCGAGCTGGCCACCAGCCTGGAGCAGCCGGTACTCAGCGAGCAGGTCGAGTTGCTGGTCGCTCAGATCGCACAGGACACCGGTGACTGCGATCAGGCGGAGCAATCGCTGCAGACCTTCCTGCGTGCCCACCCCAAGAGCCCCATGCGCCGGCAAGCGCGGCAGCTTCTCAGCGCGCTGCGCAGCGACGAAGCCGCTTGCGGCTGAGACGCCCTCGGAAACACCGGCAAGGACACCCGAAGGGCGGTCGTCAGGCAGGTCGGGTAACCATGCTGAAAAACCGTCGCAGCGTCAGCGATCTGAACGGCGACCGGCTGCGGATGCACCCGTATGTGGAGACTTGAACCGATGACCCGAACCACCATGCACCGCATCTTTCTCGTCACGCTCGCCCTGGTGCTCCTGGCGGGCAGCGTAGCTTCTGCCCAGCTTCAGCCCGAAGAGAAGGCGAGCCTGTCGGTTTATGCCGACCGCACCGCCTACGGCCCCGGCGACACCGTTCGGCTCGCGGTCGTCGTCGACATCGAGCACGGCTGGCACATGAATGCCCACGTCCCGACGCTCGACTGGCTGATCCCCACCGAGCTGAGCATCGAGCTGCCCGAGGGTGCAACCGCCGGGGAAACGACCTATCCCCCCGAGCAGCTGTTGCGCTTCGAGTTCTCCGATGCGCTGGCCGACGGCAAACCGATCGCCGTTTATGAGGGCACGCCGACGATCCTGACCGAGCTCACGCTGCCGGCTTCGCTGGCGACCGGTGCACTGAATGTGCCCGTCGCCCTGCGCTACCAGGCGTGTGACGACAAGAGCTGCGTCGCCCCGGTGACCACCCACACGAGCATTGATCTCGCCGTGGGTGGGAGCGGCACGCCCACCAATCAGGAGATCTTCGACGCCGCGGCAGCAGCCCACACGGCAGCACCGACGGTCGCTACGAGTGGGCATACCGACACTGCGGCGTCCGGTGCGAGCGCACCTCCGGGTGGCAGAGGCCTGTTGGTGATGCTGGCCTTCGGTATCATCGGCGGCTTGATCCTCAACGCCATGCCCTGCGTCCTGCCGGTGTTGTCGCTCAAGATCTTCGGCATCGTGCAGAGCGCAGACCAGGGACGCAAGCACCTGGTGGCAGGCTCCCTGGCGACCGCCGCGGGAATCTTGCTCTCCTTCTGGACGCTGGCGGCCGTTGCCGTGGCAGCACGCGCGGCAGGCAACGCCATCGGCTGGGGTGTGCAGTTCCAACAACCCGGATTCGTCACCTTCTTGCTCGTGGTCGTGATCCTGTTCTCGCTCAACATGTGGGGACTGTTCGAGATCCCCCTGCCCAGATTCCTCAGCCGCGTCGGTGGCGCGGGCGGCGGCGATGGCCTCGGTGGCCACTTCGCCTCAGGATTGTTCGCGACCTTGATGGCGACCCCCTGTTCCGCACCCTTCCTCGGCCCCGCGGTGGGATTCGCCCTGGGCCAGCCCGCGGGCACCATCTTCGCGATGTTCACGGCCGTCGGCGTCGGCCTGGCGCTGCCGTACCTCCTGCTCGCCATCGTTCCCGGCGTCGCCCGCATTCTGCCCAAGCCCGGCAACTGGATGGTCACGCTTCGGGGTGTGCTCGGCTTCCTGTTGGCGGCATCTGCCGTATGGCTATTCTTCGTTCTCGCCGGGCAGATCGGCGCGCTTCAGGTGGCACTGATCCAGCTCGTCGTGCTCGCGCTCGCGCTCTTCGTTTGGCTTCATCAGCGCTTCGGTGTGGGCAGTGGTGCCCGGACGCTGATGGTGGTGGCCATCGTGGCAGCCGCTGTCGGCACGATCGTCCTCGCCGTCCGCGCACCCGCATCCGCCGGCACAGGCAGCCTTGCGACGTCTCACCATGACTGGCTGGCATTCGACGAGCAGGAAGCCCTGACGCTTGCGTCCGAAGGAAGACTGGTCTTCGTCGACGTGACCGCGGACTGGTGCCTGACCTGCAAGGCCAACGAGCTCACGGTTCTCGAAACGGAGCCGATCGACGAAGCCTTCGACCGGCTGAACGTGGTGACCATGAAGGCCGACTGGACCAACCGCAACGACACCATCGCCAACTATCTGGCGAAGTTCGAGCGGTCCTCGATCCCCTTCTACATCCTGTACCGGCCGGGCAAAGAGCCCCATGTCTTCGGCGAGCTGCTGACCAAGGGCAGCGTGCTCGAAGCGCTCTCCGAATCCACCGCGGTCGCCGAGCTCGGTCTCTGATCAGAGCGTCGTATCGTTTGCCAGCTGCTTGGCGCGATTTTCGAGCGCTTTGAGCTCGGGTGGGCGCGAGCGCAGCGCGGCCCAGCGCACCTTGTGCAGCTTCTGGGCGGCGTCGAGGCGCTCCCAGGCATCACGGTTCTTCACCGGTGACCCTGCCTTGGTTCGCCAGCCGCTCTTGCGCCAGCCGCGCAACCACATCGACGCGCCCTTGCGCAGGTAGTCGGACGCGACGCGGATCGCGACATCGCGGCCCTCGCCTTCGAGCTGCTCGAGCACTGCGGCTGCGGCCAGAATCTCCAGCCGGGGCCCTGAGGTACGTGGCACGACTTCGTGCAGGTCGGTGGCCTCGCCACCGTCCGTCACCAGGGCTGCCCAGGCGCCGCGCTGGCGCGGGCAGGACACAGCGAGCATGATCTCGACGTCAGCCGTGATCTCTTCCCCACTGGCTCGACGATCCTGCGACGAGCCACCCCCATGTGCCCGCACCTGCTCGCTCGCCAGCTCGTCCGCGCGCTCGTTCCAGCGGTTCCCCGCGTGACCCTTGACCCACTTCCACTGGATCACGTGCTCTTCGACCAGCCGTGACAGGGCCTGCCACAGATCGACATTCTTGAGCTCTCCGCCCTTGCGCTTCCACCCCGCGCGCCGCCACGCGTGCATCCAGGTGGTGATCCCTTGCTTGAGATACTTGGAGTCGGTGTAGAGCGTCACCCGGCAGGGCTGGTCGAGCGTCGCCAGGGCCTTCATGGCGGCGGTCAGCTCCATGCGGTTGTTGGTCGACGTGGCCTCGCCCCCCGAGATCTCCTTGATGTGACCATCGGGGGTCATCAGGATCGCGCCCCAACCACCCGCACCAGGATTGGGATCCGCGCCGCCGTCGGTGTAAATCGTGACTTCGGGACGTGTATCGGCAGATGTCGTCATGGCGCGCGGAGGCTACGGCCACCTCGGGCTGCCGTCAAGCAAATCGCCGAAGCAGGTTCCAACACACAGCGCGTGGATCGCCCCTGCGCCGAGCCGGAGTTGCGTCCATTCACTGACGTCACGCCAGGAGCTGACCACGGAGAACGGTCACCGCGTGCCCGACCAGCTCCACGCGATCACCGCGCAGTGCGACCGCGACCGTGCCGCCACGATCCGAGGCTTGGTAGCCCCGCACCTGCTCCTTACCCAGCTTCGCTCCCCAGTACGGTCCGAGGCAGCAGTGTGCCGATCCCGTCACCGGATCTTCGTCGACACCGAAGGCCGGTGCGAAGAATCGCGACACGAAGTCATGGCCCACACCACGCGACACCACGTCGGTGCCCTCGGTACCCGGCGTGGCGGTGACGATCACGCCACGGGTGTCGAACTTCGCCAAGGCCGCCATGTGCGGCGCGCAGGCAAGCACGGTGGCCTCGTCGGCGACCTCGACCAACCAGTCCATGCGGTTGCGACCCACGAAACGTGGCGCAGCGTCCTCCGAGCTTTCCAATCCCAAGGCCGCCAACATCCCAGCCGGCGGCTCGGCCTCTGAAGCCGGTTCGGCGGGAAAGTCGAGCGCGATGGCGCCATCACTCGTGCGGCGCGCCCCCAACCATCCACTGCGGGTATGAAAGCGCGCTTCCGTGTCGTGCGGCAGGTGGCCGTCCTGCCACAGCACGTGAGCCGATGCGAGGGTGGCGTGACCGCACAGGTCGACCTCCGCCACGGGCGTGAACCAGCGCAGCTCGTAGCCATCCGCACCGGTCTTGTCGAGGACGGTCTTGTCGCTGGCGGTTTCCTCGACGCCACGCGGCACGACGAACGCGGTTTCGGCCAGGTTCATCTCGCGCGCGACGTGCTGCATCCACGTCGCGTCCGCTGGGTAGGTCAGCACACAGACCGCCGCCGCATTGCCCGCGAAAGGCGTCTGGGTGAAAGCGTCGACCTGAACGATATCGGTTGGCATCAGTGAATCTCTCCAAGAAGGGCCCGTGTCTTCACGAAAAGCCGTGTCTCGACGGAAGGCCGTGCGATAGCCTCGGGGCATCATGACCGAGCTCAAGCGGCATTATCGTGCCTGCAACCTCTGTGAGGCGATCTGCGGCATCGTGATCGAAACGGACCGCACGGGCGCCATTCAATCGATCCGCGGTGATCGCGACGATCCGTTCAGCCGAGGCCACATCTGCCCGAAGGCGGTCGCGCTGCAGGACGTGCACAACGATCCCGACCGCTTGCGCCATCCCGTCCGCCGCACCGACAACGGCTTCCAACGGATCGGCTGGGACGAAGCCTTCGACGAAGTTGGTGAGCGGCTGCAACAGGTCCAGCGCGAACACGGCGCGAACGCCGTCGGCGTCTACGTCGGCAATCCGACCGTGCACAACTATGGCAGCTTGCTCTTCGGTATCCCCCTCCTCAAGGCACTCGGCACCAAGAATCGCTATTCTGCCACCTCGGTCGACCAGCTACCGCATCATTTTGCGGCTCACCAGATGTTCGGCCATCAGCTCTTGATTCCCATCCCCGATGTCGATCGCACAGACTTTCTGCTGATCATCGGAGCCAACCCCGCGGTCTCGAACGGTAGCCTGATGACCGCGCCGGGTATCAAGGATCGGATCAAGGCGGTTCGCACCCGCGGAGGCAAAGTGGTCGTGGTCGACCCGCGGCAGACGCGAACGGCCAAGCTGGCAGACCAGCACCTGTTCATTCGTCCCGGAACCGACGCGGCCCTGCTGGCAGCGCTGCTCCACACGCTCTTCGACGAAGACCGGGTCGACCTCGGACGGCTCGCCAGCTTCACGGACGGTCTCGACACCGTGCGTGAGCAGGTCCGCGCCTTCTCGGCCGAGCGGGTCAGCGCGATGACCGGAATCGAGGCCGAAGCCATCCGCGCCCTCGCCCGCGGCTTCGCGGCCGCGCCGTCGGCCGTCTGCTACGGCCGCATCGGAACCTGCGTCCAGGCCTATGGCGGCCTTTCCCAGTGGCTGGTCAACGTGTTGAACATCGTCACGGGCAATCTCGACCAGCCGGGGGGCGCGATGTTCACCCAACCGGCCGTCGACCTCGTCGCGCGCGGCTACGGCCGCGGAAGCTACGGTCGCTGGCGCAGCCGGGTCCGTAGCCTGCCCGAGGTCGGAGGGGAGCTTCCGGTCTCTGCGCTGGCGGAAGAAATCACCCATCCTGGCGACGGCCAGATCCGGGCGCTCGTCACCTCGGCTGGCAATCCCGTTCTCTCGACGCCGAACGGCAGCCAGCTCGAGCGCGCCCTGTCCGAGCTCGACTTCATGGTCTCGATCGACTTCTACTGCAACGAGACCACCCGCCACGCCGACATCATCCTGCCTCCTACGGCATCGCTCGAGCATGATCACTACGACCTGATCTTCAACCTTCTCGCGGTTCGAGACGTCGCCCGCTACTCGCCACCGCTCACCCAGCCGGCGGCTGACACGCGTCACGACTGGCAGATCTTCGACGAGCTCGAGCGGCGCCTCGGGCCGCAGGACGCGCGGTCTCGCGCGCGGCGGTCGGTGACACGTCGCCTGGGCCCCCGCGGAATCCTTGCCGGCCTGCTCCGATTCGGGCCGCGCGGGGCCGGCTGGAAACCATTCGGCTCGGGGTTGACGCTCAAGAAGCTCGAAAGCGCCGTGCATGGCCTCGACTTCGGGCCGCTCGCGTCGGTTTTCCCCGATCGCTTGCGCACCCGACGTCAACGGATCGTGCTCGCCCCCGAGCTGATGATCAACGACCTCGAGCGCTTGCGAAAGGCGCTCGACGATGCGCTCGGTGTCGAGGCTTCGGAGCTGTTGTTGATCAGCCGCCGAAGTGTGCGAAGCAACAACTCCTGGTTGCACAATAGCGCGCGCTTGATGCGCGGAGCCGACCGCTGCACCCTGCAGGTCCACCCGACGGATGCCGCGCGCCGGGGCCTCGAAGATGGCGGCCGGGCCACGGTCCGCTCGCGAACCGGAGCGGTCGAGGTGCCGGTCGAGATTACGGAGCGCATCATGCCCGGCGTGGTCTGCTTACCGCACGGATGGGGCCACGACCGCAAGGATGTCGCGCTGCAGGTAGCGCGTCGCACACCGGGTGCGAGCGTCAACGATCTGACCGACGACCAGCGCGTCGACGCGCTGACCGGCAATGCCGCGTTCTCGGGTGTCCCGGTCGACATCGCGCCAGCCTGAGCCACACACCGGCCTGAGCCGCACCATCGACTTGCCTACGAACATGCACGCTGCTCCGTGCGTATCCGTGTCGTGCGCACGAGCCAGGTGGAATCGTCCGCGACACCCCATGATGCCCTGGTACCATCGCCTCGTGCCGGCGCTGCGGATCGAGAAGGCGTCGTAGTCGTCCCTGCCTGATCCGAACGCTCGCCTCTCGCTCGACCTGGAGTCAACCGATGGAGCTTCCGCTCAGCGTTTCGTTCGACAGCCTCTTCGTGCGGACCTTCACCCAGCTCGTGCGGGGCTTTCGCATCTTCCTGCCCCTCGTCTTTCTCGCCCTGCTGCCCTACGGTGGCATGCTGGCCATCGTCGAGTGGTTCGAGCTGACCGGGAAGATGACCGAGACGACCTTCGTCATGAACTCGGTGATGATGATCGTGTTGATGTTCGTGAACATCATCGCTGCCCAGATCGCCACCGCTGGCGTGTCATTCGGTGTTTTCCGCCACATGCGCGAAGCCACCACGTCGGTCGGCGAGTGCCTTCAGGTCGCCGGTGAGCGATGGCTCGGCTTGCTCGGCGCAGCGCTGTTGGTCGGCCTCGCCATCATGGGTGGCATCCTGCTTTTCATCGTGCCGGGCGTCATCGTCGGCGTTGCCCTGACCGCGACCATCCCCGCGCTCGTGGTCGAGAAGCTCACACCGCTCGACGCCTTGCGCCGGAGCTGGGATCTGACTGCCGGCTACCGCCTCCAGATCTTTGTCATCGCCTTGCTCGTGTTCATCCTCGGCGTGGTCGTGGCGATCATCATCACGGTGGTCGAGCTGTTCGCCAGCTCGATGCTCTCTGCGCTGCTCAACTTCGGATGGCAGGTGTTGGCCGCCACCTTCAACGGCGTCTTCGCGGCGGTGATCTACCACGACCTGCGCGCGGTGAAAGAAGGCCTCGGCGAGCACGACCTGGCTTCGGTCTTCGACTGAGCGCATGCCGAGCCTGAGGCAACGCCCCCCTCGACGATCGCCGGCCGCGGGGGTCGCCATGCGAGCCCGCGTCGCACGATGGTCCAGGCGACTCCGTCGGCCCTTCTCGGCAGCCGGCGCAACTTCGACGGCCCGTCTTGTCTCGGCACTCGTCCTCGTGTCGTCCCTGGTCTTTTCGGCCGCGGGTCATGCACAACCGTCTGCCGCCGAGACAGCGGAGGCGTCACAAACCGATCACGAGCTGGTCCGGCAGGCGCGCGAGATCGTCGCGAACGCCGCCTACCAGCGCGAGCTGCCAGGGCTCGACCGAGCAACGACCGAGAACACGCCGCCAGCCACCAGAACCCGCGCGCCGTCGTGGCGCCTGCCCTTGCCCGCGGAAGCGAGCAGCGTCTTCTCCGGCCTGGCGTGGGTGCTCCTCGGTGCGGCGGTGCTCGGCGCCTGCGTCGGCCTGGGCTTGCTGTTCCATGCTTCCTATCGCCGTCACTCCGCCCGGTTGGACGCTCTCGAAGCATCGACTCCGGATGCGGCCTTGCCCGCGATCTTGGCGCAGGATCGCGACCCGCGCGATCTCGACGCCCTGGTCGCCGCAGGAGCCTGGGGCCCTGCCTGCCACCGTCTGCTGCGGAAAGCACTCGAGCGCGTACGCGACCAGTCGGCGGCCGAACCCACCCATGAACCTGAGCACAGATCTGGACGTCCTCGCTGGCCGGCAAGCTTGACCAGTCGCGAGATCCTTGCCCGCACCGCCGCCGATGGCGCTCGGCATCCGCTCGCCCAGCTGGTCGCGGCCGTCGAGCGGTCGCGCTTCGCCGGCCTCCCGCTCGCCGCCGAGGACTACCAACGCTGTGCCGAAGCCTATGCGCAGATCGAGCGCGGTGCGCGATGAGCCGCCTGCAGCCAGACGCTGACTATCCAAGCGAGCGGCGGCCCGAGACCGCCGCGGCGGAGGGTCGTGATCACGCCCAGGTCCAGAGTCGCATGAGCAGCGCTCCGACAGCGCTCTTTGACCGGCGCCTGCTGCGCGGACTGGTGCCGATCCTGGGCGGCGGCTTGCTCGTTACCCTCTTCTTCCTGGTCTTCGGCACCGAGACCGACACGATCACGTCCGCGGGCACCGACTCTTTCAGCCGCTCGGCGATCGGCCATCATGCCCTCATCACCTTCTTGGAAGAGACCGGAACGCGGGTCTTGGTCAGCCGCCAGGCTTCTGCGTCCAAGGCTCTTGACGATGTACCGCTGTTGATTCTCGAGCCACCGCAGGCTGGCTCGTTCGAACGCTTCCAGCTCGTGCTCCAGACCACGCATCGCCAAGATCGGCCCGTGGTCGTCGTCTTGCCCAAGTGGCAGGGTGAGGCACAGGAGCGCCGGCCCGAATGGATCGCGGAGACAACGCTGCTGCCCAAGCGCGGCGCCGCCCGCGTGCTCGCCGCGGTGTTCGAGGCGCTGGATCGAGCGGTCCCATCCCTGTCTCCGGCCGCGAACCCAGAGGGCAACGAAGACAGCGGTGCGGATGACGAGCCTGACCGCGGCCCGATGCTCTCCGCGCTGCTGCACCGCCCGGCCGAGGTCACGGACTGGCGGTCGCTCAACAACCGATCGCTGCCGGTCGACGCGATCGCACCGAGCTTGCCACGCCCGCAGCTGGCCGCGGAAGGTGTGCTCGAGGCGATCGTCACGAGTGCGCAGGGAACCCTCGCGGGCTGGATTCCCGACACCCGCATCTTGGTCATCACGGACCCCGATCTGCTCAACACCGCGGGCCTCGCCCGGGGTGACAACGCCCTCTTGGCCCACGCGTTGCTGGTCGACTCGTTCGATGCTCGCGCCTTCGTGGTCGACGAGGTGTTGCACGGCTTCGGTGTCAGCGCCTCGTTCGCACGTGCCTTGCTCCGCTTTCCTTTCGTTTGCCTCAGCCTGCACGCGCTCCTGATCGCCGTGCTGCTGCTGTGGCGCGCGATCGGGCGCTTCGGTAACCCCCTGCCTTCTCGGTCGCGCTTGGCCCGTGGCAAGGCGACCTTGATCGACAACACCGCCAGCCTGATCGCCATGGGCGAGCGGGGCAGCGTGTCACTCCGGCGTTACCTCGAAGCCATGCTGCGTCGCGCCGTGCGGCAGGCCCAGCTTCAAACCACCGGCAGTATCCAGGAGCAAGCCGAAGCGCTGAGCCGGCTGGCCAGCGCCCGCGGTACGCGCGACGACATCTGCAAGCTGGCGGACCGCGCCACGGCCTCCGGCGCGGACCGCCGCGCGATCTTGCCACTCGCCCGCGATATTCATACTTGGTTCGAGGAGATGTTCCATGGTGCTCACCGAGCTTCACGCCGCCGCTGATCGTCTGCGCGCCGAGATCGGACGGGTGGTGATCGGCCACGAATCGGTCATCGACCTGCTGTTGGTTGCCCTGCTGGCTGAAGGCCACGTCCTCCTCGAAGGGTCGCCGGGAACCGCCAAGACCCTACTGGCGCGCACCTTCGCCGCCTGTCTCGGCCTCGACTTCAAGCGTGTGCAGTTCACCCCGGACCTGCTGCCGTCCGACCTCTTGGGCACCAACCTCTTCGACTTTCAGACCAGCCAATTCACGCTCACCAAAGGGCCGATCTTCACGGACTTTCTGCTGGCAGACGAAATCAACCGCACGCCACCGAAGACCCAGGCGGCATTGCTCGAGGCGATGCAAGAGCGCGTGGTCACGCTCGACGGCACCAGCCACACGCTTTCGGATGGATTCATGGTCGTCGCCACCCAGAATCCGATCGAGCACGAGGGGACCTATCCGCTGCCCGAAGCGCAGCTCGATCGCTTCTTGCTCAAGATCGAGGTCCCGTTTCCGGATCGCGACACCGAACGGTCGATCGTCGCCCTGCACGGCAACCGGACCGCCATGCCCGAGATCGACACCTTCGGCCTCGACAAGGTCGCGGACCTACCGAGCCTGCGCATCATGCGGGCCGCCGTCCAGAACCTGCGGTTGGCCGACGAAATGATCGACTACATTGTCGATCTGGTCCGCGCGACCCGCGACCATGCCGCGGTACTCCACGGTGGCTCGCCCCGCGCAGCAACCATGCTCGCGTCCGCCACCCGCGCACGCGCCGCCCTCGAAGGTCGAGACTATGTGATCCCCGACGACGTCAAAGCGCTCTACTTGCCGGTCTTGCGCCACCGCGTGATTCTCGGCGCCACGGCCGAAGTCGAAGGTCTGAGTGCCGACGGCGTGCTCGGCGACATCCTGGCCGCCACGCCGGCCCCCCGCTGAGAGACAGACCTTGGACTCGAACGAGCCGGGCACGGATGGCCCCCAAACGGACGAGCAGGGCCGCGCACCGACCCTGAGGCTCCTGCTGATCGCCGCGGGCCTGGCAGCGCTCGCCGCCTTGCCGGCATTGGGCATCGCTACCGCCTGGCTGATCTGGCTGGCGGCTGTCGGCTCCTTGGCCATGGCCATTGCGGTCGACTGTGTGCTGGCGCCGCCCGGACGCCGACTCGCGCTCCATGTCGAGGTCCCCGAGCGAGTCGCCGTGGGCAGCGAGGCTGCGATCGAGCTGAAGATTGACGGCTCGCCCGGGCAGGCCGCGGAAGCCACTCTCGACCTCGGGCCCCTGTTCCGCCCCTTCGGCGTTCAAACGCTTGCGCCAGCCGGCCAGAGCACCTCCCTTCCGCTTTTCGCACGTCGGCGCGGCCGTGGAACCGTCGGATCACTGTGGCTGCGCTACGAAGGGCCCATGCGATTGGTGCGTAGAACGGTTCGCGTCGTGCTCGAGCGCGAGGTCGAAGCCGTGCCGGACCTCGCGCTCGTGCGGAGCGTCGCGCTGGCTGCCTCGGCCAGTCGCGACGCACCCGTGGGCAGCAAGGTCGAGCGCTTTGCCGGCGATGGCTCGGAGTTCCACGCCCTGCGCGCGTTTCAACCCGGCCTCGATCGTCGCTCGATCGACTGGAAAGCATCGGCTCGTCATCGCTGCTTGCTCGCGCGCGAGGTGCGCGCCGAGCGCAACCACCAGATCGTCCTGGCCATCGATACGGGCCGCCTGATGGCCGAACCGATCGACGGCATGCCGCTGCTCGACCACGCGATCCATGCCGCCTTGGGGCTCGCCTGGGTCGCACTCTCCCACGGCGACCGCGTCGGCCTCTTCGGCTTCGACCAAACCGGCCACACACATAGCGGTGCCCGGGCGGGCACCCAGAGCCTTCACGCCCTCCTCGAGCTCAGCGCTGGGCTCGACTACTCGGAGACCGAGACCAACTTCACGCGCTCCCTCTCGGTGCTCGCCGGCCAGCTCCACCGACGCGCCCTGATCATCGTCCTCACGGACTTCGTCGACGCGGTTTCCGCCGAGCTCATGGTCGAGAATCTCAACCGGCTCAGCCGTCGCCATCTGGTGGTTTTCGTCACCTTCCGCGACCCGGAGCTCGACCGCCTCGCGCTGGCACGCCCCCACTCGGTCGAGGATGTCGAGCGCGCGACGGTAGCGGATGCCTTGCTACAAGAGCGAGAGGTGGTCCTTCGCCGGCTGGGACGTTCGGGCATTCAGGTCATCGACGCCCGTCCACGGGACGTCGGCAGCCGGCTGGTCAACCGTTACCTGGACATCATGCGCCGGGAGCGCATCTGAGTCACCGCCCATCGAACTGAGCCTCGAAATGGAAAACGCCAACAACCTTCGGTCCTACACCTTCCGGCGCGAGCGCGAAGACAGCTGGCGCGCTTTGGAAGCGCTACTCGCCAAGGTCGATCGAGACGGCATTCGATCGTTGAGCATGGAAGAGCGGTACCGGCTCCCTGCGCTCTACCGGGTGGCGCTGTCCTCGTTGTCGGTCGCGCGCACCATCTCGCTGGATCGAAACGTTCTGACCTACCTCGAAGGCCTCGCCGCGCGGTCGTATCTGGTGGTCTACAGCAACAAGCAAGGCTGGCTCGAAGCGATACGCGATTTTCTCACCCGGCGATTCCCGGGCACGGTCTACCGACTGCGAGCAGTCGTCTTGACGACCGTGCTCTTGCTGGCCGCCGGCACGCTCTGTGGCTACCATGCCACGCGCCACGATCCGGATCTCTACTTCAGCTTCGTCCCGGAGTGGTTGGCCGGCGAGCGAACGCCAGCCGCGAGTCGCGAAGAGCTCGTCGCTGCGCTCGGCGCCCAGCACGACATCGACGGTCTGTCGCAGTTCGCGAGCCAGTTGTTCGACAACAACGCACGCGTCAGCATGGCGTCATTCGCCCTCGGCGTGCTGGGCGGCTTGCCCGCTGCCCTCCTCGTGCTCACCAATGGCCTCACCCTCGGCGCCTTCGTATCGATTCATCAACCTCATGGTCTGTTGACCGAGGTGTGGGCCTGGCTCTTGCCCCATGGCGTCACCGAGTTACTGGCCCTGGCGCTGTGCGGCGCGGCCGGGCTGCACGTCGGCCTCGGGTGGATACTTCCCGGTCGCCACGGGCGCCTCCATGCAGTCGCCCGACGCGGTCGGGAAGGTGCGATGGTGGTCCTGGGCGCCGTCGGCATGATGTTGATTGCAGCCTTGCTCGAAGGGTTCTTCCGGCAGCTCGTGGTCGACACGGGCGCGCGCTATGCCATGGCTGGCTCGACCGCCGTGCTGTGGCTCACGTACTTCGGACTCCTCGGCCGCCGCGCGGAAGGAGGCGCCTGAGATGCGCAGCACGGCAAACGAGGGGGCAACGGTGCAGGCGAGCGGCCCGGCGCCGATCGCACTGGTCACGCCCGAGCACGTCACCCTTCATTTCGCCATCGCCGATCCCGGTGCCCGCATCGGTGCGCTGCTGCTCGACCTCGCCGTTCAGATGGTTCTGATTCTCGCGATCATGCTTCCGTTCTCCTTGGTCCAAGCGCTGAGCGGAGCCGTGAGCGCCTTCTTCATTCTGGTGTTCTTTGTCGTTCGCAACTTCTATTTCACCCTCATCGAGAGTCACTGGCAGGGCCGCACGGTGGGCAAGAGGCGCCTGGGACTCCGGGTCGTCTCGCGGGACGGTGGCCCCCTGACCGGCGACCAGGTCTTCGCCCGCAACCTGACGCGCGACATCGAGGTCTTCGTGCCGCTCAGCGTGCTGTTCGCCCCCGACTCTCTGCTGCCTGACGCGCCGCCGTGGGTGACGCTGATCTTGGCCCTCTGGGTGCTCGCGCTCGCCGCCCTTCCTTTCTGCAATCGACACCGCGCACGGCTGGGCGACTTGATCGCCGGTACCCTGGTCATCACCGAGCCACAAGCCGCGCTCGACTTCGACCTGGTGGAGCTCGACCCGCTGCAGCGCGACGCACCCGCCGCGTCCTATACCTTCGCGCCCGCGCAGCTCGCGATCTACGGCATTCGCGAGCTGCAGGTGCTGGAAGATGCCTTGCGGCGCCCCCCCTCCGACGCGCGCGACAAGCTCCTCGCCGCGATTGCCGAGAAGATCAAGGCCAAGATCGACTGGACCGAACCCGCCGACACCCCACGCTTTCTCCAAGCGTTCTATACCGCGCAACGTGCGCACCTCGAGCAAGGCATGTTGCTCGGCAATCGACGCGAAGAAAAGCTCCGGTAGCAGACCGTGGCGGAGGTCCCGCGCCTGCGCGAGTAGAAACTTCGCCAGACACATCGAGACAACTCGAAACGGATCGAGCAGGGCAATCTGCCTCGCTGTCTACTCCTTCATCGGCAAGCAGCTCGTTCGACAGGTAGCCCCGGAGCACCCCGATTTCTGTGCGTTCTGTGCGTCCAGGGCACCTGGCGGACGGCTACACGTCATACGAACGAATGGGGGAAGACATGAGAAAGCTCGGAAGAAACCTTTCGATCATCATGCTGCTTCTGGCCGTGGGGACCGTTTCGGTTCACGGCCAGGGAAGAGGCGGCTACATGAACGTCGAGAGTCCGCACGTTCACCCGATCGAGGTCGCGCACATCAGTGGCCACGACTACTTGCTGGCGGTCAATACACCCGACAACGCCCTCGAGATCTGGGATACCGACGAATCGGTCCCTCAGGCTCAGCGCTTCCTGGCGCGCATGCCTACGGGTCTCGAGCCGGTGTCCGTGCGCTGGGTTCCCAGCCTCGGTTTGGCCTATGTCGCCAACTTCCTCGGCGACTCGATCACGGCCATTGCCGTGCGCGCGCCGAACGGACCGAGCTCACTCAATACGACCTTGCTCGCGACGGCTCCGGTGACAGACGAGCCTCTGGACCTTGCATTCGCCGAGATCCTCAACGATGACGGATCGTCCACGCCGACGCTCTTCGTCACCCACATGACCCTGGACGCCTACAGCAGACTACATGCCAAGACCCTGCTGCCGATTGCCCCTGGCGACGCCCGCATCGACCCGGTGGTCGCCAGTGGTCAAGATCTCGATTTCGATACCCAAGCCGACGACATCGCGCTCAAAGAGCCTTGGGCGCCAGCAGTGTTCTGCGACCAACTCTTCATTCTCGGCCACAAGGGTGGCAACTCCGACCGCTACGATTTCGACCTCTTCGTGTCTCCGCTCGCGGGCGGCCCGGCGCGGTCGATCGGCAACGTTGGGTCGACCAATTGGAACATGTCGTTCGGTGCCAACGGCGACCTCTACATCGTCGGCGCGCAGTCGCGCAACAAGAACCTGATCGGCGAGACCCTGGTCAAGAACGCCAACACTGGCTTCGTCAAGAGCATGTTCTACCTGGTCGAGAATCCGTGCGGGGACAACCCCAAGATTCACCGCCGTGACGTGAACTTGGTCCGCGCCGTTCTACAGATCGATCATCACGACCCCTTGGATCCCGACGGCGCATTGGCGGGCAGCACCCAGCACAGTGAGGCACAGACAGAGGGGTCACCGGACGGCAAGATGATCGTCCAACCGCTCAACAGGCCCGTTCGCTTTCAAGATGCGCTGGCCCAGCTCACTTCTCTCGTAGCGTTCGAGCGGTCGGGAGCCGCCACCAAGGTCTTCTTCACCGCCATGAGCAGTGACCGGGTCGGTGTCATCGAACCGAACGCGTCTGTGGCAGCAATCAACTGGCCGCGACGCAAGATCGACATCACGCCCGTGACGCCAGGCGCCATGGCTGGTCCGCGCGGCATCGCGCTTCGCCCCGCATCCGTGGACGGCACCGTCCCTGCGCGGCTCTACGTCCTCAACCGGCTCGATCCATCGATCACGGTGATCGACCCGGTCACCGAAACCGAAGTAGCGGGTATGTCTTTCCCCCTGGCAACCACCAACATCGAGCCCGCGTCGATCCTCGCTGGCCGTCGGTTCCTCTACGACGCGCGCCTGTCTGGCAACGGCTTCGTGTCGTGCTCGAGCTGTCATCCTGACGCCCGAACCGATGGACAGGCTTGGCAGCTCTCCGACTTCATGCCGGTGCCGGTACCGGAAGAGCTGAACTTCTTCGACCCCAACAATCTCATTCCCGACGACTTCGCTGGCGACAAGGGCTTCATCGTCACGCAATCGCTTCAAGGCCTTCTCAACTACGAGGTACCGCCGGACATCCAGGAGCTCTACAGCAACAAGCCGTACCACTGGCGCGGCGACCGCGCCGACTTCCAGGCCTTCAACGGCGCCTTCGCCTCGTTGCTCGGCGGCAGCATTCTGGAAGACGGTGAGATCGCTGCCTACGAAGAGTTCATCAACACCGTTCACTATCCACCCAACCCCAAGCAGGACGCTTCACGCATCTACTCGGGTACGCTCGGCGACCCCGACGATCCAGCTGGTGGCGCGATCACCCAAAACCACTCAGGCACTGGCGCCCTCAAAGGCATGAAGCTGTTTCACACGGGCAACAGTGACGGTTTCTCGTGCTCGGGCTGTCACGCCTTGATGGAGGGCTCGGACAATACGTTGACCGAGTTCATCACCGCCTCCGATCCGTTTCCGCTGGAGACGCCACCGTTGACTGTGGCGCCGGCACAGCACATGGAGACCGCAGCGCTCCGTGGTCTCTTCCAGCGCGAGGCGCGGCTGGACAAAGACGGCGACTCGTTCCCCGAGTTTTCCCCCATCAGTGGATTCGAGGGCCTGTTCCATACCGGCCTGGTCAACTCACGGCCCAATACCCTCGACTTCAATGGCACGGCGTCGATCAACGCATTCAACTTGCGGTTCTTCGATGTCTCGTTCTGCACCAATCAGGTCGCACAGCTACCGAGCTTTTGCGACAATCTGCGCTCGATCAATCAATTTACCCACGAGCTCGACTGGGGTGTCGGCCCGGTGGTCGGCCGAAGCTATACCGTCACGCAGGCCAACGCTTTCAGCCCGGCGACCAACGATGCCTTCAAGCTCGCCGAGATCCAGGCAGGTCAAGCCAATGCGGGATTTGCCATTCAAGCCTCGATCGCTGGCACGCTGCGTGGCTTCTGGTACGACCTGACCGGTAACGCTGGCAGTGCTCCGATCTATGTCGAGGAGCCGAGCGGCGCGACGTTCACGCGCACCGCATTGCAGTCCCTGGTCACCGGTACCCGGGATCGCATGGTCCTGATCTCGACGCCTCTCGGCAGCGAACGGCGGGTGGGCACACCCGACGGACAGCCGACCTTCCTCACCGGTTCGGCACCCTCGTCGGCGACCCTGCTGCCCATGGTCACCAACTCGGCCTACGAGCAGGTTCCATCGCTTCGTGAGTTCTGGGACCTCGGCGTCTTCTTCGCTGGCGCCCACGGTCACACCATCCGGCTCTACCAGAATGCGCTGCTCATCGACGCGGCGGCACAAAATGGCTTTGGCCTGTGCACCGTCCGCCACGAGGCGCCGCGCCGCTTCCGGCTGACTGGCAAAGGCATTCGCCATGGCGCGCGCCTGCACCTATGGGTCCCCGAAGACACCAACCGACCGGATACGACGATCGGGCCGCGGGATCCAGGCCAGGTCAACATGCGCCGGCTCGAGCTGCCCATTCACCCCACCGACGAGCGCGATGACAACGGGCACCCGATCTGGGAGACGGCAGCAGAGCTGGATCCTCGGCTCTTCTACCGGATGATGACAGGACCACCCGTGCACCCTCTGCTCGGCGGGATCCTCGACAACCTAAATGATCGCGACTTCCGGTTCTTGATCTCCCTCGAGGCCCTGCCACCCGGAACCTGGGATCCTCCAGGCTTCAACAACCACTACGTGGTGGTGGAGAACTCGGACACGAGCACCGTCGATGGAGGCTGGCAGAGCCTTTCGATCGAGCCAGGTCCCCTCTGTCCGTAGCTCACGCGTTCCGCCGAGCAAGGCCACCTTCTGGCTCCATTGGGAGGTGGCCTTCTCCTGATCACTTGACGGTCGTTTTGGCGCGGTGATTAAATGAACTTCGAAACGCGCAACTTCCGCCTAGAGACATGTTTAGATACATTCATGGAAGGTGCGCCAGTCAAATGGACGTTACCGTGCAGGTTTGTCCCTGCACACAGGTTCGCTTTAAACAACCCGGGGATCTCGATGAGCAAGAGCATGATCAAGCTGGGACTGGGTCTCGTGGCCACCATGGCCATCGTGGCTTTGCCGGCACTCGCAGAAGCACCCTACGAGGGACGAGGCGCATTCGTTGGCGGCAATCCCACGTCACCTGGGCCGGGCACGCCCATGGACTGCAACAACGCGGACAACCCGGTCGCCAACTGCGGCTTTGAAAGCATGTTCGATTCCTGGGTTCCGACCGACGCAGGCATGCCCTTCTTGGCCCTCCAGACGATCGGCGCCGGCTACACCAACGGCTTCAGCTCGTTCGCGACGACCCCGACCGAGGGCTCCTTCGTCGCGGTCAACGGTTTCGATGCCGCGGGTCCCGACACCATCCAGCTCGGTCAAGATGTCTCCATCCCGGAGGGCGGCGACGCAACGCTGACCTTCGACTACCGCGGCGCCTGGGACCTCCAGACCTTCGGCGCGACCATGGACCGCACCTTCGAGGTCACCATCGAGCCCTCCGGCGGCGGCGCGCCGATGCAGACCGACCTCATCCTCACCGCGACGGCGGGCACGATGGTGAACGATTCGGGTGAGATGACCGGCATGGTCGATGTAACGCCTTTCACCGGCCAGGACGTTCGCGTGAACTTCGTCTGGGACATTCCCGAGAACTTCAGCGGCCCTGGCTTCTTCCAGGTCGACAATGTGAACGTGGCCGTCGAGCCAGCCGCGGCACCGATCCCGACCCTCGGCTTCTTCGGCATCCTGTTGCTCACTGGGCTCTTGCTGCTGGTCGGTTTCCGCTTCTTGAACCGAGGTTGACCCACCGCTTCGTGATGCCTTCTCGCGTCGCACCCTCTGGTCGATGCGAGAAGGGCCTGCGGCGGCGAGCCGAACCTTCTTCGGCCGCCGCTCTTTGGCGTTCTACCCGCAACCTCGCCCCGCTTCTTTACGCCCTGTCCGTCCTCTTGGCGTGCGCGCCGGCGCCTTCCCCTGGCGATCCAACGGCCGAGCCGTCCAACACGACGGCGACGGATGCGCGTAAGTGGCTCACAGATGTCACGGCACAGGTCTCCGTCGACTTCGTTCACCAGGCTGGCGCTGCGGAGGGGTACCTGCTTCCCGAGATTACCGGCAGCGGAGTTGCTGTCTTCGATCTCGAGGGCGACGGTGATCTCGATCTCTATTGGGTCGACAGTGGCCGTCTGAAAGACGACGGCACGACGCCTTCCGGCGATCGGCTGCTCCGGAATCTTCTGGCCGAGTCTGGGCAACTTGGGTTCGAGGATGTCAGCGCGCGCAGCGACCTTCCGAACCGCATGGGCGGAGAATCCTACGGCATGGGCATTGCCACGGGTGATTTCGACCGCGATGGATGGGTCGATCTCTTGGTCACGGCGATGGGCAAGAACCACCTGTTGCACAACCAAGGCGACGGCACGCTGCGGGACGTCAGTGAGGCGGCTGGAATCGAAGGGGCAGACTGGACGGTTTCGGCCTCGTTCTTCGATGCCGATGGCGACGGATGGCTCGACCTCTTTCTCGGCAACTACGTCGACTGGAACCTGAGCAACCAACAACCTTGCTACGGCGACTCGGGCGAAATCGACTACTGCGGCCCGATCGCGTATCCCCCGCAGGCCAACCGACTGCTTCGTAACCGCGGCGATGGCACCTTCGAAGAGATCTCCGAGCGTGCCGGCATTCTTGCCGTCACCGGCCCAACTCTGGGCATCGTGGCTGGCGACTTCGACCGCGATGGCCACGACGATCTCTACGTCGCCAATGACCAGGCGCCGAACCAGCTCTGGCGCAACCGTGGCGACGGTACGTTCGAGGACATTGCGCTCTTTGCTGGTTGTGCGGTGGACGGTGAGGGTCAGCCCCAAGCCAGCATGGGCATCGGCACGGCGGACCTGGACCGCGATGGCGACCTCGACCTCCTGCTCACTCACCTGCGCAACGAGAGCCACACCTTCTACGTCAATGATGGCGCTGCAACGTTCCGTGATGCCACGGCGAGCACGGCGCTCGCCGCGCCGAGCTGGCTGATGACCGGCTTCGGGATCGGATTCTTCGATCTCGATCGCGACGGCTGGCTCGATCTCTTTGTCGCGAACGGATCCGTCAAGGTCATCGAGGCCCAGGCTGCGCGTGGCGACCCCTACCCCTTGCGCGAGCCCAACCAGCTCTTCCGCAACCGTGGCGACGGCACCTTCGAGGCGATTCGCGGTCCGGCCGCGTCTGCCTGGGAAGCGGGGGCGGTCAGCCGCGGCGTCGCCTTCGGGGATCTCGACAACGACGGAGATACGGATCTGGTGGTCAGCAACAGCCAGGGACGGGCGCAGGTACTCCGCAACGATGCCAATCCGGACGGAACCTGGCTCGGCCTGCGCGTTCTTGAGGCAGCGGTCGACGCGATCGGCGCCTGGGTCGTGGTCACGCCGGAAGGCGCAACCCGCCCTCAGTCTCGGCGCGTATCCACCGACGGCAGCTATGCATCCGCACACGACCCGCGCCTCCAGATCGGCCTTGACGGGGCCACCCACGCGAACGTGGTGATCACCTGGCCAGACGGTAGGATCGAATCATGGAGTCAGTTGGCGGCCAACCGCTACCACGTCCTCGACCGCGGTACGGGCCAAGCCACGGATGCCGCATCCAACGGCCTGTGACCAGGCTTGGTAGCACCGCGTCGAGACCGCGTCAGGCCGTGACAACCTTCACGCATCTGCTCGCCGCCGCCCGCTTGGGCATCCTGCTCGGGTTCGCGTGGGTAGCGTTGGCCTCGTGCACTGCACCGCCCGCGCGGGAGCTCACACCCGTCACGCCACCCGATCTTGGTCGACTCGAAGCTGTGGCGCGCGACACCTTAGAAGCTGCCCAGCAGGGCTTGGATCAGGCGCTCGTGCACAGGCTTCCCGACGAGGAGCTGGCGGAGCGGTTCGGAGATGTTGGCCGTCTCTACCTCGCCCATGCATTCCGCGACGCTGCGGCAAACTGCTTTCAGAACGCGGCGATTCTCGCACCCGACGCTGCGGCGTGGCCGCACCTCGAGGGCGTTGCCCACCAAGAGGCCGGACGCCTCGAGGAAGCGGCTGAAGCCTTCGACCGCGCGATCGCACGCGATGACGCCAGCTTCGCGGCGCGACTCCGGCAGGGGCGCGTGTGGCTCGACGCGGGACAGCTCAGCGCAGCCGCAGAGCAGTTTCGCGCTGTTCTGAGTCAGACCCACGCAGCCACAACGCAAGAGGCCACACAGAAGGCGCGTGCGGCTGCCTACTACGGCCTCGGGCGTGCCTTGCGCACGCCAGCGACGCTCGACGAGGCGATCCGCGCTCTGGAAGCCGCGCGCGAGCTGGCGCCGGATGCCAATGCCATCCACTATGCCCTCGGCCAGGCCCATCGCGACCGGGGGAACGCAGCGCGCGCGAAGGAGTTTCTGGCGCACGCGGGTACCCGCCGTCCGATCTTCGACGATCCACATACCGATCCCCTGGGCGCGCTGCTCGAAGGCGCCCGGGTGCACATCGCCCTCGGTAGCCAGGCACGCCGTCTCGGCCGCCGGGCACAAGCATTCGAGCTCTTTCGAAAAGCCGTCACCATCGAGCCCGGGAACGCGCGCGCCCAACACAATGTCGGCGCCATGCTGGCCGAAGCCGGCAAGCTCGCGGAAGCCCTGCCTTACCTACAGCGGGCCACGGCACTCGACCCCGCGGCGACCGACGCGCTCTTCGACTTCGCATCTGCCCTGGCCCAGTCAGGTCAGCTCCAAGCATCCCTCGCCGCCTTCGACGCCGTCCTGACCCGTACCCCGGATGACCGCGAGGCCCGCCGTCGCCGGGATGCCGTGGCGCAGCTCCACACGCGCAACACGGCGCGAGACCGCGCGGCAGGCAAACCGTGAGCCAGCAAGTCCGTCACCGAGATCGCTCTCTGACGCGCCCCTCACGTGCCGACGCGTCAGCCAGAAGTCGCCCCTTGCGCTGGATGCTCGTGCTGGCCTGCCTCCTGCCGCTGAGCGTCGGCTGTGGACCGACCGACAGCCCGCCCCACGCGTCAGACCGAGTTTCGGCGCCTTCGTTTCCAGACGCCTCCGTCGTGCTGATTTCGATCGACACCCTACGTTCCGATCGACTACCGGCCTACGGCTACGAGAAGGTCGCGACGCCAGCGATTGATCGCCTGCGCCAGGAAGGTGTGCTCGCCGCGCGCGCCTATAGCCCCTACCCGCTCACCTTGCCGGCCCATGCCTCCATGCTCACCGGCTTGATACCGCCCGAGCACGGCGTGCGGGAGAATCTCGGCTATGCCCTGGACGCCGGCGCGGTGCCGTACCTGCCCCGCGAGTTCGAAGCCGCGGGCTACCGCACGGGCGCGTTCGTCTCCGCGCTCGTCTTGCGCGCCGACACGGGGCTCTCGGAAGGCTTCGAACGCTACGATGACACCCTCGAGACCGCCCTCGACGACAGCCGGGTCGGCCCGGGCCAGCGGGCTGGCACAGACACCGTTGCGCAGGCCGTCGAATGGCTCGAGCAACTCGGCTCGGACGAACGATTCTTCCTCTTCGTCCACCTCTACGATCCCCACACGCCCTACCACGCACCGTCACCGTTTGCCGAGCGCTACGCTGACGCCTACGACGCCGAAATCGCAGCCGCTGACGATGCGGTCGGCCGCTTGTTCGAAGCATTGGAACGCCTGGGCCGATACCAAGAATCGGTAATCGTTCTGACCAGTGACCACGGCGAAGGGCTCGGTGATCACGGTGAGGCCGAACACGGCATCTTGCTGTACCGCGAGGCCTTGCAGGTACCGTTGATCGTGCGTTTACCGAAGGGCATCCGGGCCGGTGAGACCTTGCCGTCACCGGTCAGCCTGGTCGACATCGCACCGACGCTCCGCGCCATGGTCGGGGTCGGCGAGCCGCCCGACGATCGCCCGACGCTGTGGCAGGCTGGCGCCGAACAGGCACCGACCCGTGCGCTCTATGCCGAGACCTACTATGCCCGACTCGAGCTCGGCTGGAGCGAGCTGGGCTCGATCATCGAAGGACCCTGGCACTACATTCACGGCCCCGATCCTGGACTTTACGACCTGGTCGCGGACCCGGCCGAAACCATCAACCTGCGGAGCGAGGCGCGCCGGCAAGCCCATGCGATGCGGCAAGCATTCGAAGCGCGCAACGTGCCCTTGGAGCCGCCGCGCATCGAGGATGAGGAAGCGGCACGCAGCCTGGCCGCGCTCGGCTATCTTTCGGCCCCGAGCTTGCCCCAGGATGGACCGCTCCCCGACCCGGGCGAGATGCTGCCCGTGCTGGATACCCTGCGGGCCATCGAGCAACAAGGGCTCGATGACCCAGCAGGCGCCCTGGAAGCCCTCGCACCGTTGCTGGAGGAGCACCCACAGATGGCGGTCGCCTGGCTGCAACAGGCACAGATCCTCGAGGGTACCGGCGCCATGGAAGCGGCACTGGCCGCCTATCGGAAGACCGTGAGCCTTCAGCCAGGCAACCCTCGCGCTTCCCTCGGCGCGGGAACCGTCGCTCTACGGCTCGGCTACCTGGACGAAGCACGCGCCCTCGCCACGCAGGCCGAGGCCAGCCACGTTTCCTATGCCCACGTTCTGACCGCTCAAGTCGCAATGGCCGAAGGTGCGTTCGATGAAGCGCGCACGCATGCCGAGACCTCCCTACGCGCCCGTCCCGGCGGCATCGCCTCCCGTCTCACCCTGGTGATGCTCGACCTGCGCGCCCGCGACGTGGCCAGCGCCCGAGCCCGACTCGACGCGGTGCTCGCCCTCGTACCCGCGGGCGAGACGACGAACGGCCTCGATTTCGCGATCGCCGAGGTATTCGCTGCCGAAGGCCGCTTCGACGAGGCCGTCACGCACTTTCGCGCCGCCATCACCGAGGACCCACGCAACCCGCTGGTCTACGAACGCCTGGCGACCCTGCACATTCTCCAGCGAAGGTTCCAACCCGCGCTCGCCACGATCGACGAGTTCCTGGTCACCAACCCCTTTCCCTGGGCCTACACGGCCGCCAGCACCATCCTCGAACGCCTGAACAACCCCAGCCAGGCCGCCGCGATCCGTACCCGCGCACGAGTCCTCTTCGAGAGCTGATTCTGTTGCCGCAGCGGGGCCGGCGGACGGCAAACGGTGGGTTCGACGGCGGGCAGGGAGCTGCGTGGGTCTACGTCTTGGCTGGAGGCTTGCGCTGACGGGCGCGTTTACGCGCGCCATCGAAGGCAGCGAGACGACGCCGGAGGTCCGCTTCGAAGCCGCGTTCGGTCGGATGGTAGAACGACGTGCCGGCCAGCGACTCGGGCAGGCAGTCGAGACCTCCGACGCCTTCCTCGGTGTCGTGGGCGTAGACATAGCCGTCACCGTAGCCGACGTCCTTCATCAACCGCGTCGGAGCGTTCCGGATCACCGGTGGCACAGGGTCGGCGGGACGCTCGGCGAGGGTGCGCTGGACGGACTTGTAAGCTGCATACACGGCATTCGACTTGGGCGCCAGGGCGAGGAAGACGACCGCTTGCGCGAGGGCTAGCTCCCCTTCCGGGCTGCCCAGTCGCTCGTAGGCTTGCCAGGCCGCGAGTGTTTGCTCGAGGGCGCGGGGGGCTGCCATGCCGATGTCTTCGCTCGCGAAACGCAACATGCGGCGCGCCACGTAGCGCGGATCTTCTCCCGACGCGAGCATGCGACCAAACCAGTACAGCGATGCATCGACATCGCTCTCGCGCAGGCTCTTGTGCAACGCCGAGATCAGGTTGTAGTGCTCTTCGCCGGACTTGTCGTAGCGCAGGATCTTGCGCTGCGCGACACGCTGGAGCGTCTGTTCGTCGATCCGTCCGCCCCGCCCCACGTGCTCGGCCGCGACCTCTAGGAGATTGAGCGCTGCCCGCGCATCGCCTGCGGTGAGCTGCGCCATACTCGCCAGGGTGTCGTCATCTGCCTTCAGACGGTAGAGGCCCAACCCACGGGTCGGCGTCTCCAAAGCACGGCGCAGAAGGGATGTGACCGAAGCAGGCGACAGAGGCTCGAGCACGACCACACGGCAGCGGGAAAGCAAGGCGCTGACCACCTCGAAGGACGGATTCTCGGTCGTCGCGCCGACCAACACGATGTCTCCCTGCTCCACGTAGGGCAAGAAGGCGTCCTGTTGAGCCTTGTTGAAACGGTGGATTTCGTCGACAAAGACCAGGGTTTGACGATCGTCCGCGGCCCGCAGTCGAGCGGCTTCGGCCATGACCTGCTTGACCTCTTTGATGCCTGAGGTCACCGCCGAAAAGGGCACAAAACGGGCAGCCGTCTCGCGTGCGACGATCCGGGCAAGGGTCGTCTTGCCGCTCCCTGGCGGCCCCCACAGCACGAGTGAGGGTACGCGGTCGTGCTCGATCGCCTGGCGCAGGAAGCCATGCTCGCCGACCACCGCGTCGTGGCCGACCACTTCGTCGAGGTTGCGCGGCCGCATCCGCTCGGCCAGCGGGGTGCCGGCCGACGATCGGGCAAGCGGATCTGTTTGCTCGTCGCCCGAAGTCACCCTTGTCGGGGGCGGATCATCGAACAACGAAGGTGCCATGACTCGGGTTCGCTGAGCTGGTTTCGCAGTACCGGTTCGCTCTGGGGACTAGATCTGACCGGTCGGGTCGTCGCCGACCTTGTCGAGGGCACGCACGATCGCCTCGGTCAGCTCGTGCGTCGACGCCTTGCCGCCCAGATCGCGGGTCAGCACCTTGTCGTCGACGATGACCATCCGGATGGCCGCCGACAGCCGGCGCGCGATGGCCGATTCCCCGACGTGATGCAGCATGAGCAACGCCGAGCGCATGAGTGCCAGTGGATTGGCCACACCCTGCCCGGCGATATCCGGTGCTGAACCATGAACGGCTTCGAAGACCGCCTCGTTCTCACCGATGTTCGCTCCCGGAACCACACCGAGCCCACCGACCAGGCCGGCGGCGAGGTCAGAGACGATGTCACCGTAGAGGTTCTCCAGCAGCAGCATGTCGAACGTCTCCGGGCGCACGACCAGTTGCATGCACATGGCGTCGATGATGCGATCGTCCGCCTCGATGTCCGGATACTCTTCGGCGACCTTCTGGAAGCACTCGAGGAACAGGCCATCGGAGAGCTTCATGATGTTGGCCTTGTGCACCGCGGTGATGCGCTTGCGACCGTTGGCACGCGCGTACTCGAAGGCAAAGCGGGAGACGCGGGTGGAGGCCTTCTCGGTGATGATCTTGAGGCTCTCGACGACGCCCGGAATGACCTGGTGCTCGATCCCGCTGTAGAGGCCCTCGGTATTCTCGCGCACGATCACCAGATTGACATCTTCGAAGCGCCCCGGCAGGCCGGGAATCGTGCGTGCCGGGCGAAGATTGGCGTAGAGCTCGAGGGCCTGCCGAAGCTGGACGTTGACCGAACGAAAGCCCTTGCCCACGGGTGTCGTGACCGGCCCCTTGAGGCAGACCTTGGTCCGACCAATCGAGTCGAGAACCCGCTGAGGAAGCGGCTCGTCTCCCTTGGCCACCGCTTCGGCACCAGCCGTATGATTCTCCCAGTCGGCGGAAAAACCAGCGGCCTCGAGAACGCGAACCGTGGCGCCGGTGACCTCGGGGCCGATCCCGTCTCCCGGTAGCAATGTAATGACTCGACTCATGCTCGTATCCTCCTGATCGCGTACGCGCTGGACCGTACCACGCGCCCTGTCCGGAACCGGACGTCGGGCACATCGCGCTTCGCTGAATTATCGTCCCAAGGGCAGGTGCTCGAGGAAGGAATCCTCGCCACTGAACACATCACCCAGCGCGCGCACCGTCGCGCCGGCTGCGAAGTCGAAGCAGAGATCTCCGTAGTCGAGCACGCCGGCAACGCCACGGTCCGCATAGAGCACCACGACGCGACCGCCCACGCGCAGCAGGTCACCGCGTGCCACGACCTGATCCCACGCGGGTGCCGCCGACAGATCGACATCCTGCCAGGCGCGTCGCGCGTCCGGAGCTTGGGTGGCTGCGCCCGTCACGTCGGTATCCGTGTCACCGGCTGCGCGCTGCTCACCGCCCATGCCCATCTGCTCCCACAGCACACTCAGGCCGGTGAAGGCCAGGCGCTGATCGATCAGCTCACTGATGCCGTTGCGCAGCGTGTCAGGTGCGTCCGCGGGCATCTCGATCTGGGTCAAGCCGAACACCCGAGAAGCAGGGCCGGCCGCGCCGGGAAGGCTGGCCACGACCGTCGAAAACGTTGCCGGATCGGTGCGTAGCGCGTCGGGTCCGGGCGAAGCAAAGCGATCCGAAGCGAGCACCTGCTTCTCGTCCCGGTAGAGTTCCACGCGCGCGTAGTAGCGCTGCGTACCGAAGTCGGTTTCGCCCGCGATCAGCCGCGAGCCGAGATTCAACCGGTCGTCGAATGCCGGATCCACCGAACCTGGAACCGACCAGCTGGTTGGCCAGTCGGCACGAAAGTAGGGTTCGAAAGCCAGCTTGTCAGCCCCTTGCCCCGGCTCGAGACGCAGCACCGGCTGCCGGCCCTCGATGGTGAACCAGCGAACTTTGACCAGCCCGCGCCGATCCCAGAGCCGAATGGACGACGCCGGCACAGGCTCGCCGGGCTGGCCTGCACGATCGAGAAAGCGGAGCGCCGGAGCCCGTGTGTAGTACACCGACTCGCCATTGCGGCGCGTCGCCTCGAGTACGGCGTGGAGCGTAAATGGGGTACCCGCTTCGATCGAGACGACACCCACGTCGGCGACGCCGGAGTCTGCAACCTCGATCGCCACCCACGCGCGGGTCACCTGTGGCTGCAGAATCTTCTCGTTGACCGTGGGCGCCAGATAGATGCCGGCCGCGATCAGCGACAGGCAGAGCAGGGCCCCGATCAAGATGCGCGTCTGGGTGTCCATAGTCTGCCGAGACGATCAGCCATCGCGATTGGATGCTGACCCTTGCTGGGCTGCAATCTCCTCTGCCGAAGAAGCCTGCGGTGAGCTCTCCAGGCGCTCCGCCACGTCACGGTAGGTACTGTTGATGCCGTAGATTTCGACCCAAGTGGTGTGCGCGGCCTGGCTGTCGCCCGACTGCTCCAGGACCACCGCCATGTCATACAGCAAGCCGAGCATCGCCGTCTCGTCCAGGGCCGGAGCTTCGAGCCCTTTGCGGTACCACTTGAGCGCCAGGTCTGGCAGCCCTTTCTCGAGAAAGCTCATGCCGAGCATCGAGCTCGACTCGACCAGATAGCGCGGATCCTTCGACGAGAGTTGGAATTCGCCGATTGCCTCGTCCAGCAGGCCCATCTCGCGGTAGGCGATTCCGAGGTTGAAGTGGGTGTCGTAGTCCTCGGCTGAAAGGTGCTCGGCGACGCCACGTTTGAAGCCTTCGACGATCTCTTCGAGGCTCGGTTCGCTCGGCGACGCGAGCGGCGTCGACTCGTCCGCTTCTTCGGCATCCAGCTCACGCTCGATCTCCGCGGCCAGGTCGAAGAAATCGTCGTCTTCATCGAATAGCGGCGACTTCTCCCTGCTGTCGGAGCTCTCCGCCGAACCGAGGGATGTATGGCTTTCGTCCAGCCAGCTCATGCCCGACTCGTCGAAGGGTTCCGTGCTCCCTGAAGCCGCCGTGGCAGGCCCGGCGGCAGAACCGCTGTCGACGGTACGCGCCTGCTGCGGCTGGCCAGCGCCCGCGGTCTTCGGGCTCGAAACCTCGAAGAAGGAGTCCAACGCGTCGTCGATCTCGCCAGCCAGTCCTTCTTCCTCGACGACCGGCCCCGTGGCTTCGGGCTCCGGGACGACCTCGGGCGTGGGGTCGACGATCGGCGTCGATGCGGTGTTGTCGAGCGCTTCCAGGAAGTGAGAGATCCGGTCGCCCTTGATCTCCTCGCCCGGTGGGCCGACGACCTGGTCACCATCGACCTGGTAGCCGACATCGATCAACTGCGCGCGCAGGGCATTCCACGGCTCGCGCGTGCCCGCGCGCTCGGCGAGGGAGGCCAGGTTGTTGGCCTCGGCGATGACCGCTCCAGAATCCCCGTCCTCGAGCAACAGTCCGGTCTTGAGCTGTAGCGCTGCGAGGTTGTGCGGGTTGAGATTCCACAGCTCGCGCAAACGCTCTTCGGCCTTCTCCCGCAAGCCGTACTTGGCAAAGACTTGCGCTTCGGCCAGCAGATCCTCCTCTCGGCGCACCTCGGCCAGGCGGACGCGCATGGCGCGGGAGGGAGAGTCGTCGAGGAGCTCGGCATCGTCGCCGCTTCGCGCCAGCTTGGCGACGGCGGCTTCGGCCGCTTCCAAGGCATCCGCATCCGCCGGCGCAGGCGGGACGGCAGGCTGAGCGGTCTCGGTCGTCGGCGTCTCCGCCTGGACCGCTGGCGCGGGCGCTTCCGTGGGCACGTGCGTCTCGGGGACCTGCGACTTGGGTCGCTTGGTCTTCCGCGGGCGGATCTTGTGCGCGGCAGTCGCCGCCGCCAGCATCGCCTCGACCTCGGAATCGCTCGTGACCTTGGGCGGGCGGGCGGGCGGCTTCGGCTTCTGGACCGGCCTCGCTGGCTCTGCATCCGGGCGGGCAGGCTCCTCGGCCGGAGCGACATCCTCTTTCGCGGGGACGGCGGGCTTTGCCTCTTGAGCCGGGGCGGCGGGCTCTGCCTCTTCAGCTGGAGCAGCAGGCTCCACGCTCGGCAGCGCGGCCGCAGCGACCTCTTCCGCTGGTTCCTGATCGTCCGGGTGGGGCGCCGCGGCAGCGGCGGCCTCGGCGGCATCAGCGTCGATCTCGAATGCGTCCTCGAGCGGATCGAGACTCCAGTCGATGTCGATCCCGTCGCCGCCGGCCTCCGCCTCGACGTCAGCCGGGCTTGGTGCGGCAGCAGCTTCGTCGTCGGCATCGAGCTCGATTTCGATCTCGATGGCATCGTCGTCGGCATCACCGCCATCTGCAGCGGCAACATCGTCCGCCTCGGCAGCCTCGGGAGAGACATCGAATGTCAGGCTGGTCAGATCGAAGTCTTCGAGCGCGGCGATCTCGGCAGAGTCGAGGGTGGGAATGCCGCCTTCGGCCCGAGGCACGGCGTCTGCGCCAGGCTCTTCTGCCGCGATTCGTGCATCCTCGGCGATCGCGGCCGCCAGCGCATCGTCGCTATCGACCGCGGTGCGGGCCGCCGTTCGGGCCGATTCTTCCGTCCAGCTTTCGGCCGGCGCGTCCGCCATGTCAGCGGGAGGCTGGACCAGGCTCTCGGGGATTTCGTCATCCTCGAGATCCAGCTCGAAGACGAACGAATCGCTGTCATCCGAAGCTGGTTCGAGCTCGAGGTGCAAGCTGCCAGACGCTTGCAGCGGATCCGTCGCGTCCTGACGTCCGCTTACGCTCGCATCAGCAGACTCCACGGCCTCCTCGAGACCATCACGGCCACCCGTCTCCGTGAGCTGCGTCTGAGCAGCACTATCGGCAAGCTCGTCGAGTCCGAGCTCGAGCCGGAACGGTTCTGCCGAGCCCCCATCGTGATCGGGGACCGGGGTGCGGTCGAGCTCGACCTCGTCCAGGCCAGTTGGCGCCCACGTCTCGGGTTGCTCGGCAACCTCGCTCGCTGCCGGCGCGGCACCCTGAGGCTCATCGACCTCCGTCGGCGGCGGCTCAGTCTGAATGCTGATCTGCGCGGCCTCGGGATTGAGCTCCATCGCCTTGGCCAGGACTCGCCCTGCCGCACCGGGGTTGCCAGCACCTTGCAGGTTGCGGACCGTGCGCTCGACAAAATCGAGATCGTCCGCCGAGACATCGAGCGCCGTCAGATAGACCTGGGCTGCTTCGTCGATCGAGCCGCCGACCAGGAAGATGTCAGCCAGACGTTCGTAGCTCGCGAGCGCCCGATCGACCAGCCGCCGACTGGCGAATAGTTCGGCCAGCTTGAGCTGAAACGTTGGGTTGTCCGGCTCCAGCTCGGCCATCCGCTGGTAGATCGTGATCGCGGACGCTGCGTTGTCGTGCTTTTGGTAATAATTGGCTAGAACCTGGTATTGCGTCCGCGCCTCGGTGACCAATCCCTGCTCGGCATACAGCGCTGCCAGCTTCTCGTAGACCTGCAGTGACGACGGGTCGAGCTTGATGATCTTCTTGTAGATCGCGATCGCTTTGACGAAAAAGCCTTCACGCGTGTACTGCTCGGCAATTTGCGTGAACAAGCGAACGGCTTCGTCGAAGCTCTCGAGCCGCGCGTAGAGGTCCCCCACCCGGTTGAGGGTGTTGACATCGGTGGGGCTGTGCTTGAGGACCTTGCGGTATTCGCGGATCGCCGCTTCGATCTTGCCCTTGGCGACGTACTTCTCTGCGGTCTTGATGACCGCCTCTCGCCGGAAGGCCATCAGCTCGCAACCTCCCCTGTCGCAGGCCGAAGTCGGAAACTGTGTCGATGATGTCGACCAGGACCGTGGCTCGCCAGCGCGGCACGGTGGGCGGCGGAGCCATAGCCCTTGTTGGCGGCGAAGCCATAGATCGGCTCGTCGTTGCCCAGCGCAGTCATCGTTGCGTCGCGGGCCACTTTCGCCAGAATCGAGGCGCAGGCGATCGCATAACTGAGCAGGTCACCGCGAATCACAGGGAGCGCGGGACACGGCAGATCAGGGAGCGGCACCGCATCAACCAAGACGAGGTCTGGCGCGGGGTCCAGCGCCATCACGGCACGCCGCATGGCAAGCCGAGTCGCTTCCAGGATGTTCCGACGGTCGATCTCTTGCGGCGAAACTGCGATCACGGTGTGATGGGGATGAAACTGACGAATCAGCGCCGCCAGTCGTTCGCGTCGCCTTGGGGGAAGCCGCTTGCTGTCGTCGACACCCGGAACGACGTGGTCTGAGTCGACAACCACAGCACCGGCCACCACAGGGCCGGCGAGCGCACCACGCCCGACTTCATCGACGCCCGCGATACGACCGTAGCCCGCGCACCGGATCTGATCCTCCAGATCACGCATGAGGCGCAGGCGCTGGCCCTCTGCAAGCCACGGAACCAGGGCGGACTCGCTGGTGCTCGACACACGGCTCCTTCGTGAAGGCCTTCACCTACGGGCCAGTGCTGACGTTTCCGCTCCAAGAAACGGCCAACTGGTGCAACCGGCGATCACGATCAGTCGTCGCGCCGCTCCTCGATTCGTGCCGCTTTTCCACGCAGATTACGGAGGTAGTAGAGCTTGGCACGCCGAACCTTGCCGCGCCGCATGACCTCGATCTTGTCGATGACGGGCGAATGCAAGGGGAACACCCTCTCGACACCGATCGAGCTCGAGATCTTGCGCACCGTGAACGACTCACGGGTCCCGCCACCTCGGCGCGCAATCACCACGCCTTGAAACATCTGGATCCGCTCTTTGTTTCCCTCGACGACGCGCACGTGAACCCGCACGGTGTCGCCGGCACGAAACGCCGGTATGTCGGACCTGAGGTGCGGACGTTCCACTTTTTGCAACTGAATCATCGCAATTTCCTTCCAAGCGACGGGCAAAGCCCTATTATTCGTTTCTACCGCTCTGGTTGCAAGCCTGGTTCGGGTCGCCGCCCCATGCGCGGCACCTCGCCGCTTCGTTCTCCGCGTCCTTCCGCGGTGAGCGTGGCAAGGACCCTGCGATCCTGATCGTCCAACGGTGCCTGCGACAGGAGATCAGGACGCTTCTCCAGAGTCGCCTGGAGCGCTTCCTTGCGCCGCCACGCAACGATGCGTGCATGGTCGCCGGACAACAAAACATCTGGCACGCGCTCGCCTTCGACCTCGGGAGGGCGCGTGTAGTGAGGGAAGTCGAGCAAGCCGGTTCGGAAGCTGTCGTTCGACACCGAATCAGCCAGACCGACGATCCCGGGAATCTTGCGCGAGACTGCCTCGATCAGCACCATGGCCGGCAGCTCGCCGCCCGACAGCACATAGTCACCAATCGAGACTTCCTCGTCCACCACCAGCTTGCGAACCCGCTCGTCGATGCCTTCGTAGCGCCCGCAGAGCAGCACGAGCGCCGGACAAGAGGCAAGCTCGACAGCCATGGCCTCGTCCAAGCGCCGCCCCTGAGGCGACAGCAGAATTCGACGGGGCGCGGCGGTCGAGTCATCACCAGATGCTTGGCCGGAGATCGCCCGGACCGCGGCCAGCCAAGGCGGCGCGGTCATCACCATGCCACCACCGCCGCCATAGGGCTCGTCATCGACGCTGCGATGCCGATCTTCCGTGAAGTCTCGGAGGTCGTGAACGTCGAGATGCAAAAGCTCGCGATCGATAGCCCGCCCGATCAAGCTCGTACGCGCGAAAGGCGCGAACAGCTCGGGGAAGATTGTCAGGACCTGGATGTGCATGTGTCGACCAGTCCTTCGGGCAATCGTAGATCGATGCGTCCAGCAGCCGTATCGACGTGAACGAGGAAAGAGCGCACCAAAGGCACCAGCAGTCGGCTGTCTCCGTGCTCCAGCTCGAGCAGGTGACCGCCTCCATCCTCGACCACGTCAGCCACTGTTCCGAGCTCGCCCAAGTCCTCGTCGAAACAGCGACACCCCGTCAGCTCGAACCAATACCAGGAGCCTTCTTCGGCTGGAGGTACCTCGTCACGACCGACTTCGAGCACCGAACCATTCAGCGACTCTGCCGCCTCGCGGTTGTCGTAGCCTGCGAAGCGCATCAGGGCGCCGCCTTTGTGTTGCCGGCGGCTCAAGATGCGCACGCGCTCGGCGCGCTTTCCAGCGTGACCAGAATCCTTTCCAGGATCTGCAGAGCCCGTTTGCTTTGCCGTGGCCGAGCCTCGAACGACAGGGCTGCGAGCCTTGGGGCGCGCGAGCCAAAGCTCACGGCCGACCGCGAATCGATCCGCTACGTCGCTGTGAATCTCGACCGCGACTTCACCGGCAAGCCCATGGGCCCGGCGAATTCGCCCGACCATGACGCGCGCTGGCAAATCATGCCGTTCACGATCGCTGGATCTCGAGGTCATAGGACTGCTGATCTTCGACGGAGCGTGCTTCGAGCAGGGCCCGCATCGCGCGCGCGGTCCGCCCCTGCCGGCCGATCACTTGACCGACATCGGACGGGGCGACCCGCAGGACGAAAATCGTCGTTTCGCCGCGGCGGTGGCTGCGTACCTCGACCTCGTCGGGGTGATCGACCAACCCTTGCGCCAGACCGATGATGGCCGACGTTACGTCAGCTTCTTCGTTCAACCCTCAGCCCCATCGTCAGCCTTGGCTTCGGAGGACTCCTCGGCCTTCTCGGCATCCGCCTTTTCGGCATCGGCGGCCTTCTTCTTGGCCTCTTCCTCAGCCTTCTTCGCGGCATCGGCGGCCTTCTTGGCCTCTTCTGCCTTCTTGGCTTCTTCCGCGGCCTTTTCCTCGGCGGCCTTCTTGGCCTCCTCGGCGGCGCGCTGCTTCGAATCTTCGATCGCCTTGGCAGCTTCCGCAGCACGCTCGGCCGCGACCTGCGCCGCCGCCTCTTCAACTGCGACTGCACCGCCGGCGCGGGCACGCTTCACCAGCTTGCGAACGGTTTCGGACAGCTGTGCACCAACGCCTTCCCAATACTCGACACGCTCGAGGTCGACGCGCAGCGCCGCGGGTTGCGAGCGGGGATCGTAGTAGCCGAGCTCTTCGAGCGCTCGTGCTCTCGGCGTCGAGCGCGCATCAGAAACGATGAGCCGGTAGAAGGGGCGATGTCGGCTGCCCATCCGGCGGAGCCGAATCTTCAACATGGATCTTTCCTCCAGAGGCTGGTTCGCTTGGGGAACCGCGTCGGGATTTCGGTGAATGCTCGTGCGGGCGAACGGATGCCCGAGCGGCCCGTTGCCGCGCAGAGCCGCCGACACTACCAGGAAGATGTCGAAAACGGAAGAGGCACGAGCAACGAGGTTGCAATCGCGAGCAAGGACTGCCGGCCGGATCGTGAGCCGCTACGCACCCATGGCCCTTCGCAGCCAGCTTCCCTTCACACCCTTGAGCATCTTCCGCATGGTCATGTACTGCTTGATCAGCCGGTTGATGTCCTGTACTCGAGTCCCCGAACCCTTGGCGATCCGACGCTTGCGGCGCGCATTGAGAATGGCCGGCTTGCGGCGTTCCTTGGGCGTCATCGAGTTGATCATCGCTTCGACCTTGGTGAGCTCGCGCTCGTCGACCTGGGATGCGTCGAGGCCCCGCAGCGGTCCGACTTTGGGCAGCAACTCGACGAGTTGGTTGAGTGGCCCCATCTTGCGCATCTGGCGAAGGTGATCGCGAAGATCTTCGAGGGTGAATTCCTTGCGCGCGATGCGCTGCGCCAACCGCGACGTTTCGTCGGCGTCGAGTCCTTGCTCGGCCTTCTCGATCAGCGAAAGAACGTCGCCCATGCCCAGGATGCGCGACGCCATGCGCTGGGGATCGAAGCGATCGAGATCCTCCGGCTTTTCACCCGTACCCAGGAAACGTAGCGGTACATCGGCCACCGTGCGGATCGACAGCGCGGCACCGCCGCGGGCGTCACCGTCGAGCTTGGTCAGCACGACACCGGTGAGCGGCAGGGCTTCGTGGAAGGCCTGCGCGGAACGCACCGCATCTTGCCCCGTCATGGAGTCCGCCACGAACAGAACCTCGTTCGGCGCCGCAACCTCGGCGAGACGCTTGACTTCGTCCATCAGGACTTCGTCGATGTGCAATCGACCAGCGGTGTCGAGAATCACCACGTCGTTGCCATCTTCCTTGGCGCGACTGAGGGCACGGCGGGCCAGGGCGACGACATCCTCCCGCTCGTACGGCGCGATCACGTCCACAGCAACCTTGGCGCCGACCTGGATCAGCTGCTCGACGGCGGCGGCACGCTGAAGATCGCCGGCCACGAGAACCGGGTTCCGTCCGCGCTTCTTGAGCCGCAGGGCCAGCTTTCCGGAGGTGGTGGTCTTACCGGAGCCTTGGAGACCGCAGAGCATGATGACCGCCGGGCTGCCGGAGGTATCCAGCTCCTTGCCTTCCTCGCCGAGCAGGGCGATCAGCTCGTCGCGGACGATCTTGATGACCTGCTGCGCCGGGGTCAGGCTGGCCAGCACCTCTTCGCCACTGGCCCGCTCACGAATGCGCGAGACGAACGGGCGGACAACGCGAATGTTGACGTCCGCGTCGAGCAACGCCAGGCGGATCTGGCGCAGCGCGGCATCGAGCACTTCCGGCGTGACCGAGCCTTCACCACGCAGGCGCCGGAAGACATCTTGAAGCTTTCCTTGTAGACCATCGAACATGTGAATCTCCCGAGCCTGCGCCCGGCCGACGCCGAGCAGGCCACAGTCAAACGAGGCCGCGATCGAAAAGGGATCGCACCCATTCGGTGTCGCGAGCAACACCCTGGCATGCGAGGTTCGATTCTAGCAGGCCGCGCAGCCCATGCCGAGCAGCGCGCATGGCAGCGACCGGGTGGCTTGACGTACGGCGCGTCTCTCGTCCGGGGACACGGCCCGATGGGTACAAGAGCTTCACCGTATCTCCATCATCCTACGGTAGGATCGAATCTCAGCACGTACCGCGCCACGAGCAAGGCGACGATCGATTTCCCGAGATCCGGCTGTCGACCCTTCAGATTCGACGAGCCGACAAGTCGCACGAACCGGTTTGATGGCGGCTCGCCGCATCTTCGGAGACCCCCGTTGCTGACCGAGACACGTGACGCTCCTCATGACCGGTTCTCCGCGCGGCGCAAGCACGAATCGACGGCCCAACGGCCGACCGCAACGATCGGCCGGATCGAACACACTGGAAGAGCAGGATGACATCTACCCCGTTTCGCCGCGTCAAGATCGTCGCCACCATCGGCCCCGCCTCGCGTGATCGAGAGGTGTTGGCCACGCTGCTCGATGCCGGCGTCGACATGGTGCGTCTGAATCTCTCCCACGGTTCCCATGCCGACCACCGGACCGTGGTCGAACGGGTTCGGGAGATCGCCGAGGAGCGCGGCCGGTTCGTCGCCGTACTGGCCGACTTGATGGGTCCACGGTTTCGCCTCGGTACGATCGAAAGCGGCCCGCGCTGGCTCGACCGCGGCACCCAGGTGACGTTTGGCCCGGCCGGCACCGATGTCGATCTTCCGATCGAAGATCCGGAGTTCTTGGCTCACCTCGAGACCGGCGAACGCGTCTTGATCGGCGATGGCCTGGTCGAGCTCCGGGTGCTCTCGCACGAGGGAGACCGCTTCATGATGGAGGTCGTCACGCCCGGCAATGTGTCGACCCGAAAAGGGATCAACCTGCCCGATACCGACCTGCCGTTTACGATCTCGGACAAAGACCGTGCAGACATCAAGTTCGCGGTGGAAGCCGGTGTCGACTACCTCGGGGTCAGCTTCGTGGGAGGCCAGGAGGATCTGGAGGCGGTGCGCGCCGAAGTGACCGCGGTCGGCGGCAGCTTGCCGTTGGTCGCCAAGCTCGAACGTGCCACCGTGCTGCCCAAGCTGCGGGCCACCATCGGCGCTGCCGACGCCGTCATGGTTGCCCGTGGCGATCTTGGTGTCGAGCTGCCGATTCACCGCATCCCGGTCTTGCAGAAGCGAATCGTTGGCCTCGGCCGCGAGCTCGGAACGCCGGTCATCGTCGCCACCCAGATGCTCGAGTCGATGATCGAGCACCCCCGGCCAACGCGCGCCGAGGCGACCGATGTGGCCAACGCCGTGTTCGACGGTGCCGACGCGCTGATGCTGTCGGGCGAGACCGCCATGGGCCGCCACCCGGTGGCCGCGGTCGAAACGATGGTCGAGATCATTCGCGACGCCGAAGCGAGCGTGCGTGGGCAGGACGAATCCGCCGAGCTCATGCCATGGACCGCGGCCGGCTCCTCCAATCAGCCGCCGGTCCCCGGTGTGGTCGAGAGCGTCCACTTCGGTCCCGATTCGCAGCTCCCCCTCGAAGTACCGGACGCCATTGCCGCCGCCGCGGTCTTCGCGACCTCGCGCCTGGGCTTGCGCTACGTCGTCGCGTTTACCCAGAGCGGATTTACCGCGCGCATGATCTCGCGCTACCGGCCATCGATCCCCATTGTGGTGTTCACCAACGACGCGGTGACCGCGCGACGCATCTCACTGGTTTGGGGTGTGCTGCCGATCTTGATCGACCGCGGGGTCCACGAACACGCCGCAGTGGTCGCGGAAGTCGAGCGTGCGCTTCGCGACCGCGGCCTGGCAGATAGCGGCGACATCATCGTCCTGCTGATGGGCGAGCCGATCAGCGAGCGGCCGTTGACCAACCTCCTGCGCCTCCACCGTCTGCACGATTAGTCCGAAGCACCGGTGCTCCGC
>CALFAM010000321.1 GCA_937948815.1 uncultured bacterium | reverse complement strand
CCGGAAGGAGCGGTCAATACCACCATCCGTTTTCGCTACCATGGCGGCGATCGGGTGCTGACCCAGGAAGAGGTCAACGCGCGGCAAGAAGTCTTGGTCGCGACGCTGACCCGGGATTTTGGCTTTTCAGCCTGATTGGAGGAGGGACAGCATGTCCAATGCTTGGCTCAAGGATCTCGAAGAGCGGGTGCACCAAGCCTGCGAGCAACTCTCAGACTTGCGTGCCGAGAATGCCGAGCTGAACGAGAAGCTGGCTGCCAGCACCGATCGCCAGACCGAGCTCGAAGGCCAGAACACCGAGCTGACGACGGCCCTCGAAGAAGCGCGCGCGCAGATCGAGCAGCAGAGTACCGAGCTGACCGAGGCGAAGGCGGAGGCGCAAGCCGCCGAGAAGGCACGGGGCGAGGCCGAATCATCGCCCGATCCCGATGCGGTCGCGTGGCAAGCCGAGCGTGAAGACGTTCGGACCCGGGTCAGCTCACTGGTCGATCACCTCGCGAGCCTGCTGGAAGACGAGTCGTCTGGCGAATAGGGCGCATCTCCCATCTCGATCGTTCGGGGAGGCGCCCCGTCTGGCGACCGCCCGTTCCTGGAGATCCGGGCGCCTTCGTGCTGCCTGATGAAGGTGTTGGCGTAGCGTGTCGCGAGCTCGCCAAGGCTGCCAAGTCCCCTCGCGGTCTCGGCCGGGCCTCCTGGCGAGAACGGACAGACCTACAACGCCCTTGTGCTATAGTCGAATCGACCCGTAAGTCCCTGGAATCGTAGGATTTGCCACGGACATTCGATACCGGGTGGATGGCAGTGAGCGCGAACGACACAACCTCGATCGAAGTAGAAATCTACGGCTCGCGCTACCAGGTGCGAGCAGCGCACGATCGTGCGTACCTGGAAGAGTTGGCGGCGATGGTCGATCGCAAGATGCGAGAGATTTCGGGTCGTATCCAGGTTGTCGATGCCGGTCGGCTCGCGATTCTTTCTGCCCTCAATCTGGCGGATGAGCTCTACCAATGCACCAAGCAGCAGGAAAGCGAACGGGATCGGATCATGGAAAGGCTGGCAGAGCTCGAAGGTGAGCTCGCCGAAGCGCTCGAAGCGTGACCGCTCGTGCCCGAGGCGGGACGAGATGTTCTCGGGACAGCGTGGTGGTGATAAAATTTTCGACGTCCCCCGTGCGGTTCGTGATGAGTTTCCGAGTACACCAGAACCAACAGATCGCACACGGGAGTCTCAATCCGCAGAGCCTGTGCCAGCCTCGCGCGCACGAGGACGCTAACGGCTCTGGGGTCGGACACCCACTTGGTTGGAACATGGTTCTAGCCGCACTAGGGCTCTCACAGCCGGCGGGGGATGATTCGTGCACTGGATGATCGGACGCAGCCTGCCTGCGTAGCAAGATTCCGTGTTGCAGCCCTTCTACGATTCGTTCGACCGCTCTCTCGCTGATGCGCCGGGAGTTTCGACGTGACGAACGAAACAGTGTGGATCGTGGCGTGCATGGCCGCCGCGGTTCTCGCCCTCCTGTTCTACTCCCGTTCTGCCCGTAGATCTGCCCAGCAAACGATTGCTGATGCGGAACGGCGCGCGCGTGAGCTCGCGGAGCAGGGGCAGCGCGAGGGCGAGACGAAGATTCGTGAGGCCGAGGTCACGGCCAAGGAAAAGCTCCTGCAGGCGCGCAACGAGTTCGAGAAGATCTCGCGTAAGCGCCGTGGGGAGCTCGAGACGCTCGAGCGCCGGCTGGCTCAGAAGGAAGACAACCTCGAGAAGCGGATTCATGAGCTCACCGCGCGCGAGCGCGAAGCAGGCCAGCAAGAGCGGGCTCTCGGTCGCACCGAGAAGGAGCTCGGGGAACGTCAGGCAGAGCTCGAGAGTATGTTGGCCAAGCAGCGCGGCCAGCTCGAACAGATCGCTGGGCTGACGGCGCACCAGGCCAAGGACGAGCTTCTGCGCGTGATGGAGACCGAAGCGCGCAACGAGGCCGCGCATCGGGTCAAGCGGATCGAGGACGAGGCCAAAGAGCAGGGGCACAAAGCGGCGCAGCGGATCATCGCCAATGCCATTCAGCGCTCGGCGTCGGACTTCGTGGCCGAGACGACCGTTTCTGTCGTGCTGCTTCCCAACGACGACATGAAGGGGCGGATCATCGGCCGCGAAGGGCGCAACATTCGCGCGCTCGAGATGGCGACCGGCGTCGATTTGATCGTCGACGACACGCCAGAGGCCGTGATTCTCTCCGGCTTCGACCCTTTTCGCCGGGAGGTTGCCCGCGTCGCCCTGGAACGTCTGATCTCGGATGGCCGCATCCACCCGGCACGCATCGAAGAGGTGGTCGAGAAGACCAAGGCCGAGTTCGAAGAGCGGGTACGGCAGGAGGGAGAGGCTGCCGTTCTCGAGCTGAATCTGGCAGACATCCATCCCGAGCTGGTGAAGCTGCTCGGGCGCCTGCGATTCCGGACCTCCTATGGGCAGAATGTGCTCAAGCACTCGAAGGAGGTCGCCTACCTGGCATCGACGATGGCAGCCGAGCTGCGTACCGATGTCCACGTAGCCAAGCGGGCGGGGCTCCTCCACGACATCGGCAAGGCCGTCGACCGCGAGGTCGATGGTGGCCATCTGCACATCGGAATCGACCTGCTCCGAAAGTACGGCGAGAGCGAAGCCGTGGTCCACGCCATGGCGTGTCATCACGGCGATTTCGATCCGGAGACCACAGAGGCTGTGCTGGTCACGGCCGCCGACGCCCTGTCGGCCGCCCGTCCCGGTGCGCGTCGCGAGGTGCTCGAGAGCTACATCAAGCGCCTCGAAGCGCTCGAGGAAGCGGCCAATAGCTTCGACGGTGTGCAGAAATGCTTCGCCATTCAGGCGGGCCGGGAGGTTCGAGTCATCGTCGACGCTAAGAAGGTCGCGGACGAAGCTGCGGTTTGGCTGGCGCGCGACATCGCCAAGAAGGTGGAGAGCGAGCTGACCTACCCCGGCGAGATCAAAGTTACCTTGATTCGTGAAACCCGATCGATCGAGTACGCCCGATGAACCAGACACCGACCAACGCATCGTCGAACTCCGACACGAACGATCAAACGGCCTCTGCAGATACGGTGAAGCTGCTCTTCGTCGGCGACATCGTCGGCAAGCCGGGGCGGCGTGCCCTCCAGCGCACCTTGCCAGCGCTGCGCGCTGAACACGACATCGACTTCGTCGTGGTCAACGTCGAGAACGCCGCAGGAGGCTTCGGAGTCACCCGCGACATCATCAAAGAGCTCGACGCGCTGCGCATTGACTGCTATTCGACCGGAAACCACATCTGGGACAAGAAAGAGATTCTGCCGGTCCTCGACAGTGATCCTCGGCTGCTTCGGCCAGCGAACTATCCGGCCGGCAACCCGGGCCACGGCTTGTTCATCGGCGAAACGGCTGGTGGTGTCGCGGTGGCGGTGATCAATCTCGAAGGGCGGGCGTTCATGAAGAACCTCGACTCGCCGTTCACCGTCGCGGATCAGCTACTGGACGAAATTGGCGATCGTGCACAGGTGGTGCTGGTCGACTTTCATGCCGAGACGACGAGCGAGAAGCAAGCTATGGGCTTCTATCTGGACGGCCGAGTGAGTGCCGTTTTCGGTACCCATACCCACGTTCCGACAGCAGATGACCGCATTCTTCCCCAGAAGACCGCTTTCATCACCGATGTCGGAATGACCGGGCCTTACGAGGGTGTGATTGGCTTTCGGCACGAGAAGGTCCTGCGCAAGTTTGCCTTGCAGACCAACGCGCCCCTCGATGTCGCGCGTCGGGACCTGCGTCTGGCAGGTGCCTTGGTCGATGTCGACATCGCCACGGGTCGCGCAGTGGCGCTCGAGCGCCTGCTCATTCCCGCGAATCCCTGAGCCGAGGCCGCGCTGTTCTGAGCACCTGGTCGAAGGTCAAGGCTGCGTGTCGAGTGCTTGCTGGGTCGCTGTGGTGGTTCGTGCAATCGGCAAGGGGCGGGTGCTGCGGTCCTGGGCGATCAGCTCGGGAATGCGTGCTGGCCCGATCGGCCGGCTGAAGAGATAGCCCTGCCCCTCATCACAACTTTCCTTGCGTAGGAAGGTGACTTGATCCAGCGCTTCGATACCCTCGGCGATGACGCCCATGTCTAGCTTGTGGCCGAGGTCGATGATGGCCCTGACGATCACAGCGTCACGTTCATGGGTGGCGACGCCTTCCATCAGCTCACGTGGAATCTTGAGCTTGTGGAAGTGGAAGCTGCGCAAATAGTGCAAGGAAGCGTGACCCATGCCGAAGTCGTCGAGCACGAGTCGGATGCCCAGATCGCCCAGCTTGCTGAGTTGGTGCTCGATCGCCTTGGTGGTCTGCAGCAAGGCGCCTTCTGTGAGCTCGAGTTGGAGTAGGTCGGCGGACATGCCGGTGCGCTCGAGCACGGCGCGCACCAGGTCGGCGAAAGCCGGCTCGTGAAGCTGGGTAGGCGACAAGTTGACCATGACCGGAAACAGCGGCACGCCAATCCGCGTCCACGTCATGCGTTGCTGGCAAGCTTGCTCGAGCACCCAGTGTCCGACCGCGGTGATTTGCCCGCTGGACTCGGCGCAAGGAATGAAGGACGCTGGTGAAAGCCGACCGAGGTGAGGGTGCTGCCAGCGAACCAGCGCCTCGGTCGCCGTGATCTCGCCAGTCTGGAGGTCGATCAGAGGCTGGTACTCGACGAAAAGCTCTTGCTGTGCGAGCGCCGCCTGCAGCATGGCTGTCGTGATGTGCGGTGGGCGACACAGCTCCGGTCGTGCCAGAGACGCGGTCGCGGAGCTCAGCCCAGATTCTGGCCCTGAGACGGCTGGGGACGGAGCCTCGATTCGGCTCGATGCCGGGGCCGGCGGGCCGCTGATGGCCGGTGCGCCGGTTCCTGTTCGTTGGGTTCTCATGGTGCTTGCGGGCACGATCGTTGTCCTTTCCCTCGCTGTGCGCGGGCGACTTCGTGTCGCGTTCGCGCACCACTCCCGTGTGCTGGTTCAGACGGTCGGGTTCGCACTCGAGCCCGAATCCGTATCAGGTCGGCATGGTCCGGAGGACTGGCTCGCCCGCAACGTGCAAGATGAGCGGCAAGCAAGAGCTCAAGCCGTGTCGAAGCTCGTGGCCAGGTGCCGGTTCTGCAGGCTGACGAAACGTTCCCCTCGATGGGCTCGGTGAATGCCCTCGATGAGATCCTCTGCCGCACGATCCTTGGCCACGAAGCCGGCCGCGCCGGATCGGAGTGCCTGTTGGACGTACGCTTCGTCTGTGTTGATGCTGACAACCAGGATCTTCAGCGTCGGCTGCATGCTTCGTAGCCGGTTCAGCAGCGTGACGAAGCGGGGACCTGGCATCGAGATATCGACCAAAGCGACGTCGACGGTAATCGTGCTCAGGAGATTCAGAGCCTCGAAGCCGTCTGCTGCCTCTGCCACAACGGAGATCGCTGCGTCAGATTCGAGAAGCCGTTTCACGCGCTCACGAACAGCCGTGTGGTCGTCAGCGATGAGCAGTCGTATCAAGTCTTGGCTTCGCGTTCGTTCGAGGTCATGCTGCGGGCCGGTCGCTGGTTGCCGACTCGGTCGGCGACCATGGATGAGATGGTACGCGGGACGCGCATCGCGCGGTATCGGTCCGGTTGGCGAAGCTCTGTAGGATCTACAGTGGGCGCGTGTCGGGCTCCGTCCTACAAGCGCCGGGCACGCCAGGGTGCGGAGCGGATCTGTGCGGGCCTCGATCCCGGCCTGAGCGCGCCCTGCCGCGCTCGATCAGGGCGCGAGCTCGTGCTCGACCGCGTAGCGAATCACGTCCGCGGTGGTCGACAGGCCGAGCTTGTCCAGAATCCGGACACGGTAGGTGCTCACTGTCTTGGGGCTGAGGGTGAGCTGCGCTGCGATCTCCTTGACGCTCCTACCGGCGCCGAGACGGACCAAGACTTGAAACTCGCGATTGGACAGGTCTGCGTGGCGTGGCCGATTGCTCGCCGGATCGATGCCCAGCGCGAGGCTCTCGGCAAGGCTCGCGCTCACGAAGCGTTTGCCGGCCGCCACGAGTCGTATGGCGCTGGCAAGCTCGTCGGGTGAGTGATCTTTGGGCACGTAGCCCTTGGCCCCGGCCCGCAGCGCGCGTACCGCATACATCTCTTCCGGCTGCATGCTGAGAATGAGGATCGCCATGTCCGGATTGACGTCTGCGAGCTGTGCCATGAGCTGGAGGAAGCCGGGGCCGGGCATGGAAAGGTCGAGCAATGCGACGTCGATCTCGGTGGCTCGTGCGAGAGCAATGACCTCGTCGCCGCTCGCGGCTTCGGCGACCACGGTCATGTCCGGCATGTCGGTCAGATAGCGCTTGATTCCTTCACGCACGATCAGGTGATCATCGGCGAGGAGCAGTCGAATCATACGGGTTCCTCCTTCCGAGGTGGCGTCGAGGGAGATCGAGCCGCGTGATCGGCGGATTCCCCGCCCGATCCGATGGGCATGCGGAGGGTCAGCTTCGTTCCGCCCGTGCGGCAAGGCGTCACCTCGAGCCGGCCGCCGAGGGCGCTGGCTCGCTCCCGCATACCGAGTAAACCCAGTGACCGGTCGCCGGCCAGCCGGTCCTCTCGGAAGCCGATCCCGTTGTCTCGGACCATCAACGTGAGCCACTCGCCCAGTCTACGAAGGGAGATGGTGACATGGCTAGCCTGAGCGTGACGGGCGACGTTGGTCAAGGCTTCTTGGAAGATCCGAAAGATGGCAGTGTCGCGCGCCGGGTCATGGGGAAGCGCCTCTCCCTCGGGCGAGTCAATCGTGAGGTCGAGGCTGCAAGCGATTCCGGCACGCCGGGTGAAGTCATCGGCTTGCCACTCGATGGCGGCATCGAGACCAAGGTCGTCGAGCACGGGGGGGCGGAGGCGTGCGGCGATCTGGCGCACGGTCGCCAACGTGTCGCCGGTCAGGTCGCTCATCGAGCTGACGCGCTCGGTGAGAGCCGGCCGTGCGTCGGCGAGCTTGTTGCGCAGCCAGGCCAGGTCGAGCTTCAGCGCGGTCAGGGCCTGGCCGAGCGCGTCGTGGATCTCGCGCGAGATTGCCGTGCGCTCCTCCTCTCGTACCTCGTGCAGGCGCGCGGTCAGATCGCGGAGCTGCTGGCTGGTTTGCTCCAGCGCTTCGGCAGCCGCCTTTTGTTCGGTGATGTCGCGGTTGACGGAGACGATGAAACGCTCCTCTTCGAGAGCAAAGGTCTCGACGGACATCTGACAGATGCGAATGTCGCCGTGCTTGGTGCGAAAACGACGCTCGATGTCACGGACGTAGCCCTTTGAGGTGAGCGCTGCGACCATCTCGTCTCGATTCTGTGGATCGTCCCAGAGGCCCATCTCTCGGGATTGCTTGCCGATGGCTTCTTCCGCGGTGTAACCAGTGATGCGGACGAAGCCATCGTTGACTTCCAAGAATCTGCCGCCGTCGAAGCTCGTGATGGTGACTGCGTCCGGGCTGGCGCGGAAGGCCTTGGCGAAACGTTCCTCGGATTGGCGGAGTGCCGCTGCCGTCTGCCGCTCGGCGTCTTGGGCCCGCTGTCGCTCGGTCACGACTGCAGACACGATCAGCGACGACAGCGAAACAATGGTCAGAAATGCCTGCAGGGCGGGGATGGCAGGCTCCGCCGCGCTGCGGTCGATCGCAAATGGGCCGTTTCCCGTGACGCTGTGGAAGACCGCCAGGGCCGCGAGCGCGAGATTGCAGCCCGCGACGGTTCGCGGCGTGAAGCGCAAGGCAGCCCACAAGAGCAGCGGAAACACCAGGTAGGGCAGCTCGAGCATCGGTGCGAGCCATCCGAAGCGTTGTCCGAAAACGACCTCTGTAAGCACCAGAAGCATGACCCACATCGCCGCGCCTTCGAAGGGCGAGGCCCGGGGTAGGGTCGGCATAGGAGGCAAGGCCCACGTGAGGATGACCGTTGCGACGACGAGGATGCCGAGCGCATTGGCCCACCACCACACCAACCACACGGATCCGAAGTGGGCCCCGGGCTGCCCGGCAACGACCGCAACTGCCCCGATCGCGGCCGCGGCCGCAGTCGCAAAACCGGCCGATAGAGTCGTCAGCCAGAGCACCTCGGGCAAGCTGCTCAGCGTGATGGTGCGCGGCGCGAAGCGGCGGAGAAGGCTGGCACCCACAAGCGCCTCGAAGCAGTTCACCAGCCCGAAGAAGAGCGCATAGCCGATGCCGACATCGGTTTGCGAAGTCCCCTCCAGCAGCCCGTGGAGGGCCAGCGCGATCGCCAGAATCCAGGGCCAGCTGCGCCGCCGCGTGAGGAGCAGGGTCGCGATCAGTAAGCCACTTGCCGGCCATACGATCCCGACGCCGCGGGCGTCGCGCAGGGCGAGACCGAGCAGCAGAGCGCCAAAGTAGAGGGCGCCGAACAGCCCGCCGAGCGCCAGAGGGTGGGCGCGCAGTGCGTCGATCCATCCGCTGCGCGGCACAGCTGGCGGGACCGGTGAAGCGTGGGTCATTGCGCGCATTGTGGCACGAGTTCGTGCGGGCGCTGGGCAACGAGTGCTGGGCTACGACAACCTGACCGGGCGCGAGTATCTGTCGATAAACGAGAAAGGGGATCGCCGAAGCGATCCCCTTTACACCGTCAACCTGTCGGTACGACGCGCGCGTGGCGCGAGTCCCTAGTAGGTGAAGCGGACACCGATCCGGGCACGCCACCGCGAACGCAGGTTGTCGGTGGTGAAGCGTGAGTTGTTCTCAGGGTCGGTGATCTGGGGGAAGAGCCGGTAGATCGGACGACCGTTGATGGGATCGTCGTTCTCATAGCCGGCGATCTCCAGCGGATCGCTCTCGTTGAAGGCCACGAAGCGGACCTGACCGGAATCGCTGTCGAAGAGGTTCAGCAGGTTCTCGACATCGAAGGTCAGCTGGAACTTGCGGCCCCGCACCGGAATGTCCTGGGTGAAGCGGAAGTCCAGGGTATGGCTCCAGGGCGCGAAGCTCGCGTTGCGGCGGACGATCGAGCCGCGGGCGGCGTCAAGACCGTCGTCCGCGCTGACGAACGCATCGAATGCGGCCCAGCCGTCACCGTCGGCCGACACCGTGCCGTTCGAGTTGATGAACAGCACCTCGCCTTGCTGGCCCGGCACGTAGATCAGGTCGTTGTTCTCGAAGTCGCCGTTGATGTCGTCATCAAAGGTGGTCGAGAACGGACGGCCGCTCTGGTGGTTGTAGAACAGGCTGAAGGTCGAGCCCCAGTCGCTGCCACCCCAATCAGCGGTGTAGCTGAGCATGGCATTGAAGCGCTCACGTATCAGGAAGACGGAACGGGACTCTTCCGGATTGTTCGTGTCCACGGTCGGCAGGAAGCGCCAGTTCGAGACAGCTTGGCTGGACAGCCCGTCGTTGACCGACGTCGAATCGCCGTAGGTGTACGAGACAAAGCCGGTCCAACCATCTCGGAAGGGGCGCTCGAGCTTGACCGCGTAGTTGACCTGCTCACCCGCCGAGGTGTTCTCGAGCAGGATGACGTTGGAGAAGTCCGAGTTGACCCGTTCGAAAACAGAGCGGCCATCGAATCCCAGCGTCTCGCCACTCGGGGCGAAGTTCAGGTTGCGGTAGGTGATGTCTTTCTCGGTCGAGGCGTAGATCATCTCCACCGAGCCGACCACGCCGCCCAGGAAATCGAACTGCCGGTCGTAGCCAACCGAAGCACGGAAAACCTGCGGGAACTCGAAGTCCGGGTCGACCAGGTTGATCTCGTTGGTGAAGGTGAAGGCGCCTGGCACCTCGGTCGGCTGGTTGAACGGATCCGGGTTGAACGGGATGTCACCGCGGGCGCTGATCCGGTTGAACTCGATGCCGGTGTTGGAGTACTGGTTCGACAACCACACGTAGGGCGTGCGGCCGGAGAACACACCGAGGCCACCGCGGAGCTGGTTGCGGCCATTGCTGTTGATGTCCCAGTTGAAGCCGATGCGCGGCGAGATCACCTCGTTACCGTCCGGCACGTCATCGGTACGGAAGCCGAAGGCGAGCGACTGCGGGTTGAAGGTCGGGTCATCCGGGAAGAATGGTGCGTCGACACGAACGCCGAAATTGAGGGTCAAGTTCGGCCGCGCCGCCCATTGGTCGCCGGCGTAGACGCCGAGCTGGTTGACCTCGAACTGAGCTGAGCGCCGGGGATCGTTCGGATCGGCCGAGAAGCTGTAGTTGAACTCGTCGGCGATGCCGGTGAGGTACTGGTCGACACCACCGCGGAAGCGGTAGGACCCGAAGTTCTCCCGGATGAACAGGTTGTCGAACTCGAAGAGCTCGTTGTGCGTCCCCAGGGTGATCGTGTGATCGCCGCGGATGAACGTGAAGTCGTTGTTGATTTCCAGGATGTCCTGGTCGAGTGCGTTGGCGGTCGAGAATCGCTCGGTTCCGAACTCGAGATCGATGAAACCGGGGCCCACGTTGTCGATGCGCACGTACGGGAAAGGGTTGGCACCCGTGCGGCTGTCTTCGATCGACTGAAAGCTCAGGCGCAGC
>CALFAM010000320.1 GCA_937948815.1 uncultured bacterium | reverse complement strand
GACTGTGGCGGTCGTTGGCCGGGAACCCCCTCGACTGTTTGGCAAGACCCAGAGTGTCGGTTGGTTCGTCGAGCCGCCGCGATAGGAGCGGTGCCCGGCTTGCGATCGGGTCGGCCCGACGGGATCGTTTTGAGGCTCCTGCGGATAGAGGCCTTGCCAACTCGCCGTCCACTCGTGAGCATTGCCAAGCATGTCCCAGAGACCGAAGGGGTTTGGTTCGAGGCTCATGACTGGCTTCCGGTGCTGGTCACCTTTCACCAGAGTCTCTGAATTGAGAACCCACCAAGCTACGTCACCAATGGCTACCGCGTTGCCGTTGCGATCACAGTAAGGGAATGCGCACCCTGCGCGCGCCGCGTACTCCCATTCGGATTCCGTCGGCAACCGGCCGCCGAGCCAAGCGGCGTAGGTGTAGGCCTCGTACCAGTCGATCTCGACGGCTGGAAGATCGTCCTTGCCCGATCGCTCTGGCCACAGCCGACGAAGATCGGCATTGGTCGCTTCGTGGACCTGGATTCGGAACGCTGACACGGTTACCTGATGGCGAGGGAACTCGTTCTGCATGTCGATTTGGTCGCGGCCATCGCCAGCCTTTGATCCCATCCAAAAGGTGCCGGCTGGAATGTCGGCCCAGTCTGGGTCGTTGTCGGCAGGTCGCTGCGGTGGTGGGCGGCGGCGGCGCAACGGTGCCAGGATCTCGTCGCGTAGCTCAGTGGCCCGTGCGCGAAGCGCCCGCTCTGGCACGGCAAAGAAGTCGAGTGCCCACACGGTCGAGGCAATGCGGATGGGATCCTCGGGCTCCTCCTGAATCAGCGGCAGCAGCAAAGCCGCAACGTTCAGCACGGCGATCCCGCGTCCCTCGGTGACGCCACCGAGGCCTTGGTCCAGCATGTCGAAGGGCGCCACCCGTCTTCGGATGCGGTTCCGCAGCTCGTCAGGTTCGACGTTCGAGGCGGCGATCAAGCCAGCCAAGGCTGCGAAGGCTGCCTCGGGCTCACCGTCCGAGATCAGCTCGAGGGCCGCACGCTGCTTGAAGTTCCGATCGGTCCAGGTCCCGACCAGAACCGCGAGCACGACCAGGGTCATCGCGGCGATGCCGCGCCGAATCACCTTGGCGCGCCGGTCGTGGCGCTGGCGTTGCTTACAGGCCCGCCACCATCGCCGACCCTGCTCATCCCAGAGCAAGGCGTCCGCGTGGCGGTCGACGAGCGCGAACCGGTCTTTCGGCACGTCGGTGCTCTGCTGGATTTCTCCGGTTGCGAAGAGCTCGAGCTGGACGGCCACGAAGCGCCGTAGATCGAGGAGCTTGGCATCGACACCGAGGTCGGCGAAAGGCCCCCGGCGATCCACGAGCCGCACGATCACGGCAGCCATACGGTCATGGGAGAGCACGTAGCGCTGACCTTGCCCATCGGTCTCGAGCAGCACGATCCGGGTTCGAGGTGTCGATAGCTTGTCGAGCGCAGCGTGGCCGTCGTCACCGATCGCCTGAGCCAGGGGGGCGCTCGGGCGTCCGCTGCTGCGCCGCCCTTGGTCATCCGCAAGCTCGCGCAATGCGAGCAAAGCACGGGTGCGCCTGAGCTTTGTTCGTGTCGACCGATCGGCTGGGAAGGCAACATCGAGCGATCGCTTCAGATGGGATTCGAGCGCTTGATCGATCAGATTTCGAGGGTCGTCGGGGACGACGATTCTGTTCTGGCCTCCGACGGTCGTGGAACCTTCCAGCAAGTGGGCAAGAACGACTTGCAGCTCGGGAACCAATGGGGCCCGGAGGCGTGCGATGCGGGCCGCGCCAAATGCATGTGCGAGACGTTCGGCACCAGCCGGATCGATCGACCAGGGGTAACGCGGCTCATCGTCAACCGACGTGAGCTTCAGGGGGGTCTCGATCGCTTTCTGAAAGACCCGGCTCGAAGCGGCTACAGGATCATCTGCTTCGGGAGACGGTGTCCCAAAAGGCGAGAGAGACCAGACGTGAAATCGGTCTGCGCGCGATAGGTCGTGTGGCAGCGAGCTCGCTGCGGTCGACGAATTACGCGCGTCGGCCAACACGTCGCCGAGCCAGCCGAAGATCATGCCGTGATACGCCTGGCGGTACGCGAGGATCCAGCGACATGGCGGCTCCGACAACCCGGGCTGCCGTTGCGACGTCGCGGCCAGCAGTGGCCCCAAAACCGCTCGGGCGGCTTCGGCCCCCGGACGACGGAAGAGATCCTCGAACTGATCGATGATGAGCACCGCTGGGCTTTCTGTCTGACGAAGCGCGTCGATGAGTCGATCGACGACGCCGTAGAGATCATCGTCTGCTGCGTTGGCTTCCTCGCCGTCGAACAAGTCGCCGAGCAGGCGGCGAACGATGCCCGGTTCGGTTGGATGGCGGTCGATGGCCACCGGTCGCCTCTCGGCCCGCAGTCTTTGGACCAGGCCAGCCTGCAGGAACGAGCTCTTGCCCATGCCCGAAGGGGCCTGCAGGCCGAGAATGGGCAGCGGCTGCGCAAGCAAGCCGTGAACCTCGCTCAGCTCACGATCGCGGCCCACGAAGAGATCAGGGTGATCGTAAGGCAGGAGTACGGGATAGGGGCGCGCTGGGAGGGCGGGAAATGGCCATCGGCGTAGCGACCACGTCTCGCGCTCATTGTGGGGTTTCGAGGAAATACGGGCGCCGGAGCTCTTGGACACCCTTTCCGCGAGATCGGGCAGCAACTGGCGGACGTGTTGGCGAAACCCTGAACCGGGATCCTGGTCGAACGATACAGCCAAACGTGCCAGTGTGCCCCGAAAATCGATCATCATCGAGCGCGCCCGCGGGTCTTCCTCCCGGAGCTCCGAACGCCACGTTTCCGTGGCCATCAAGACGGTGACCGGTAGGCCGCGATCGAACGCCGCGCGGGTTTCCCACCAACTCCAGGGATGGAGACCGTTGCCCCCGGCCCCAGGTGGTGGGGCCAGCCCCCGTCGGTGGCCGACGATCGCGAGCAAGGCATCAGCCTCATCGATCTGCCGCCTGCAAGCAGCGACCGGGTGGAGTCCCCGACCGAAGTCTGGATCGCGAACGGTCGGGTGAAACCCCAGGCTGGCCGCAACATCACAAGAAGCCAGCTGGTGAGGTTCCAGCTCGATGGGAGTCGAGGTGACGTAGATTCGCATCAAATGCAGAGCCGATTCGTGGAACCAACGTGAACGATCGAAGCACGGTACGGATCGTTTACTCGCTGATGCTTTTACCACACGCGATGCGAGTAGGCGTTTGTCCGCTCCGCGACAACGCATGACACATGAAAAGGCTGCCGCCAACGGATATAAACTCGGCGGAATGACCGCCCGGGACGATTTTCGCGCTTCGGTTTCCGATCAACTGCATGGCAGCACGCTTTCGTACAGCCTTGCTGGCGAGGCGCTGGCATCACCGCCCGTGCCCATGCTCACCATTTTGGCCCATCCCGACCCCAGCCGAGTAGGTGCAAGGGCAGTCCTGTCTGGGCTGCACCTTGGCGAGCCCGTGGCACTCTCCCGGCTGCAACCCACGTTTGCGGTTCCAGGAAGAGGCGGCTCCCGGCCACTTGCCGACGGGCGCTTGAGTCGACGGCCCCTGCGTCTCGAATGCGATCCCATCGGCGGACTGGTTTTGAATCGCGACGACATTCGAACGCCCATCTTGATCGATGGTGAACCTTTCGCGGACCGTCAGCGCTTCTCGGACGAGGCGTTGCGCAGCGGTGTCATCCTGGTTCTCGCGGAGCGGATCGCCTTGCTCCTTCACCTCTCAGAACGCCTTCCCGGACGCTCGAACCACGACTTCGGTTTGGTTGGAGAAAGTGGTGGCATCGATCGGTTGCGCAGGCAGATCGAAGAGGCGGCGCCGCATGAGGCTCCGATCTTGCTGCGTGGCGAGACCGGGACGGGGAAGGAACTGGTGGCGCATGCGCTGCACAACGCGAGCAAGCGTCGGTCGAGACCTCTGGTGACGGTCAATGTGGGGGGGCTGTCGCCGCAGCTCGCGGCCGCCGAGCTTTTCGGAGCCGAACGGGGAGCGTTTACGGGTGCCGACCGGTCGCGGCGAGGACTGTTTCGGCGCGCTCATGGCGGTACGCTCTTTCTCGACGAGATCGGAGAAGCCCCACCCGACGTTCAGGTGCTCCTGCTCCGTGCCCTCGAAAACCACGAAATTCAGCCCGTTGGCGCCGACCGGCCAGTTTCGGTCGACGTGCGCGTGATCGCCGCAACGGATGCTGCGCTCGAACAAGCGGTCGACGCGGGTACCTTTCGGTCACCGCTGCTGCATCGACTTGCCGGATACGAGATTCGATTGCCGAGTCTGCGTGAGCGGCGTGACGACATCGGTCGGCTTCTTGTGCACTTTCTTCGCATCGAGCTCGAATCTGTCGGTGCGACACATCGGCTCGAGCCGCCGGGGCGACGGGACGATGCGTGGTTGAACCCCGTGCTGGTCGCGACGCTCACCCGGGCACCGTGGTCGGGAAACGTACGCCAGCTGCGCAACGTCGCCCGGCACCTGGTGATCGCACAACGACGACGGCCGCGGCTCACACTGACGCCCGAGCTTCGCAGCTTGCTCGAAGAGACCGAATCGTGCGCGCCAACCGTGCCGATAGCCAGGCCGAAGGCATCGACTGAGGTCGACCAGCCCACGGATCGCGTTCTGGATGACGATCGGTTGCTCGCGACCATGCGGCGGCATCGGTTTCGCGTCCGTGCGACGGCCGCCGAGTTGGGGGTCTCGCCGACGACGCTCTACCAGCGAATCGAGCGCTCCGACCGCATTCGCAAGGCGGGAGATCTCTCATCCACCGAGATCGAGCAGTGCCGCGTGCATCATGATGGTGATCTCGACGCCATGGCCGAGGCACTCGAGGTTTCTCGCAAGGGCCTTCGGCGCCGCATGACGGACCTCGGTTTCGGCTGACGCGAGCCTTGCCGCACGGGCCTGCCCTCATAGAAGTGGGAGATCCGCGAGCAGGATGCGATAGGTCGCTGCGTCCTTGGAGCGTCCCCAGACATCGTAGAGCGTGATCAGGCTCTCGAGCGCGGCGCGGGTGGCCGGTGCTTCGGGACCGTGAACGGCTTGCAGTCGTTCGTGACTCCGCGTCAAATAGCGCTCGGCATCGTCGAGCTGGCGTTGGTGAAGGAGGATGTCACCGAGCACCCGTTCGGCGTCGACGATCGTGATGCTGTCGGCGGGCAGGGTGCGGCGGAGGGTCTCGAGCGCTGCCTCGATCAAGTCGCTGGCACCGTCGGCGTCACCGCGGTCCAGGAGCAAGGCAGCGAGGCCTTTTCGGGTCTGGGCAACGCTCGGATGGTCGTCGCCGAGCAAGGATTGCCGAATCCGAAGTGCGGTGCGATAGCTCGTGTCAGCATCGTCGAGACGACCCTGAGCATGATGCAACCGACCGCGGCTGTTGTAGAGCCGCGCGACCAGGGTGTGCTCATTGCCGAGACGCTCGATTCGAATGGCGAGCGCCTGCTCCAGGAGCTCTTCCGCACGCTCGTGGCGCTCGCGGCGCATCTCGAGCGTGGCGAGGCTGTAGAGGCTGGCGGCGACCTTGAGGCCATCCGGGCCCTCGATTCGCCGGTAGATGCGGAGGCATCGGCGATGCATTCGCTCGGCTTCATCGAGCTGGCCACGCTGCGCCAGCGTCGCCGCCAGGTTGAACATCGTCGTGGCCAGCTCGGGATCGGACTGGCCTAGACGCTCGCGCATGGCAAGGGCTTCGCGCAGCCCGGCTTCGGCGCCCGCGTAGTCGCCCAAGGTGTAGAGCTGGCTCGCGAGGTTGTTGATGTCTTTGGCCAACTCGGGGCGATCGCTCGGATCACTCTGGCGTCGAGCATCGAGCGCTTCGCGCTTGAGATCGGCCGCAGAGGCCAGGTCGCCGAGATCGCGGTAGACCGACCCCAGGGTTCCGAGCAGCTCGGCACGAATCTCTCCTTCCTCGACGAGCTCCTCAGCGAGGCGCTGCCTTCCCAGCTCCAGGAGGTCGTACACGGTCGGTGCAGCGCCGCCCTGGGTCCGGTCCGGGTGCGCGAAGCCGAACAGGCTCTCGAGAAATTCCGTCACCCGCTCCGCGCGGGTCTGCTGTTTCTGGGCGTGCAGCCGTTCGCGAACAGCCGTTTGCCACAGGACGGACGAGACCACGGTTGCGATTGTGAGCAACGTTGCGACGGTGAGGGGGAGCTTGTTGCGGCGCAGGTACTTGCCCGCTCGATAGCGCCAGGTGCCGATGCGTGCCCGCACGGGTTGGCCTTCCTGGTGGCGCTGGATGTCCTCGGCCATCTCGGCTGCGGATCCATAGCGGTGATTCGGCTCCTTGCGCAGGGCCTTCATCACAATGGCATCGAGATCACCGCGGAGTCGTTGGCCGAGCCGCCTGCGGTCGGCTTCGTCAGGCTCCTGACTTGGTTGGACGGCGGTTGCTGGCCCGTAGCCGGACTCGGTCTGGACGGTGGCCCGGTCGTCGACCCAGGGGGGCTCACCGCGCCGCGCTGCGACACTCGGCAGTGCTGGCTCGCGGTGACAGATGACGTCGACGACTTCGTCGTGGCGGAGGCCATCGAGTTGGTGCGGGGGCTGCCCAGACAGCAATCGATAGAGCAGGCATCCGAGGCCGTAGACATCACACGCCGTCGTGATCGGAAGCCCGAGAATCTGCTCCGGGCTGGCGTAGGCCGGGGTCATCGGCGTGCGGCCGGGTACGGTGGCGAGGGGACGCTGCATGACGTCCGGCACGAGCACCTTGGCGATTCCGAAATCCAGCAATCGCACCGTACCGTCGTCGGTCACCAGGATGTTGCTGGGCTTGAGGTCACGATGGACGACCAGATTCTGATGCGCGAATTGGACGGCATTGCAGATCTGGCCGAACAGGTCGAGCCGTTCTCGTACGGAGAGCGCTCGGTGGGCGCAATAGCGGTCGATGCTCTCACCGGGCACGTACTCCATGACCAGGAAGGGCCGACCGTCGACATCCGCACCGCCATCGAGCAAGGCCGCGATCCCTGGGTGCCGGAGGTCGGCCAGGATCTGACGCTCGGTGGTGAAGCGCGCCAGGATCTCCTGGCTTTCGTGGCCGGCCGATACCAGCTTGAGGGCTACCTGCTGTCGGTAGTCGTCTTCTCGGACCGCGAGGTAGACGGTACCCATCCCGCCCTGACCGAGCGGACGTTCAATTCGGTACCGGCCCACCTGGCGCGGCACAGTAGCGGCGCGCTCGCTGGGAAGCATAGGCCGATTCTACCGATTGCACCTCAAGTGACCTAGTGGTTGCGCATGAGCGAAGCAATTATTGCGAAGAGACGGCGTGGGTCCCTGGGAGGAAGGCCTGGAGGTGGCGGTGGAGTTCTTGGTATCTTGGTACCAAGTTACCGGAAACTAAATAGGAGGCGTTCAATGACCCCGTCCACAGAATCGTCGACAGCCCCCAGGCTCGAGGTCCAGCGCGTGCAGACTGGTGTTCGTATCGAGAAGCGTTTGCTGAAGGTCCTCAAGGGGCTCGCGGAGCACCTCGAGATGACGTTGGGGGATTTACTCGAAGGCATCGTCCTCCATGCCTTCGACGGCAAGACGCCGTTCTCAGATGAGACGCTTGCCCGCATCGCCAAGCTGAAAGAGGTCTACGACCTGGACTTGAACGCCTCCGCCAGCCATCGGATGACGGAGGCGAGCGAGAGCTAAAGGTCCAGCCTCGACAGCAGCATGAGTGCGCGAAGGTCTAAAGCAAGCTGTATGCGATCAGGGGCGCTGGGTCTTCCCCGATGCCATGGCTGGCGCAGTTGCCGCTGCTGAGTCGTGGGCGCGGCCGAATCCTGGGCCGACGGTGAGCGGAACCGCCCAGTCTGAATCGTGTGCTTCGAATGCGGGTGGCACGGGCGCGTCGGCAAAGAGGATGACGTGAACTCCAGCCTCGAGGCCGGGCATCGCCACCCTCTCTTGAACGATGCCGTCTCCGTCCGGATCATTGATGATGCACGCTGTGCTCGGATTCGAAGGGAAGAACTCTTCGATCAGAACGGTGTTGTCGGCAAACCCTCGCCTCGGTAGCAGGCTTCCAGCCTCGAGGAGGTTCTGCGGGCAGCGCCGATCGACCAGCATCTCGAAGTGCTTGCCGGCCCGAGGAACCGGTGGATCGAACGAGACGCCAAATACGCCGGTCCGTGACGCAATGATCACCTGATCCTCGAAGATGGTGACCGGGGGAACGGGCGCAGGTCCGCACGTGGAAGCTTGGGCAACGCGTCGGATTTCGAGCTTGTGTTCGCCCGGGCCGCGATCGAGATCGATCTCGACCGACGCTCGGGTGCTCACGGGTGGGCTGGGGAGGCAATCACACCCTTCGATCAGATCCACCTGGATGATCGGTGCTTGGTAGGTGAAGCTACGCCGGACGCTTCCGTTGGCTGTCTTGAAGCAGCTGGAGGGAAACACCACATCGACGGTCAGGATTTCATCCCGAATCGGTTGGATCGGCTCGAGCGTAACGCTGACGGTACTTGCGGACAGCTGGGATGATGCGGCAAGAAGGATCGGCAGCATGATCCTGTGAAGTGAGCGGGCAGAAGTTTTCATGGTGAGCTCCTTGGCAGTGATCTGAATTTGCTATTGTAGCATATTTCTGATCGCTGCGGAACGATGACGCATCTGCGTGAGCAAGGAGACCTTGGGCACCGTGGTTGGCGCCGGCTCGATGGCGGGCCGGCGAGGGCAAGGGGGCAGCGCTGCCGGAAACGATCTGTGCGAGCTCAGTGGAGACCGAACGGTGGAAAGCAGCCCTCCGCCGCCAGCCTACGCATGACGGAGTCGAGCGAGTCGCGAAGGAAGGCTGCCTCTGCGACGGCTATTCGCGGTTCTGCCGCGTGGGAACGACATCGACCGTGGGGCAGCGGTCGGACGAGGGGGCGAGTTGAACCCGCAGACTGTGATCGTTGGCAGCGGCGCGCGGCAGCAGGCGGACCTTGGTCTCGAGTACGACCTTGCCGTCGACCCGTGCGGTCAGGGTGTAGTCGCCATTGGGAAGACGCTGGAAACCGAAGGCGCCAGTCGCGTCAGCGGTGGTGGATGCCTCGAAGTCTTTGCCTTTGCGATTCGCGACGATCGTGGCGTCGGTGAGCGGGCTGCCCTGGGCGTCCAGGAGGATGCCCTCGACCCGCGGCAGGTAGGACGGTGTGTCGCCGCAGTCGCGTGCGAACGAAGCGTGCGCGAGTCCGGTGAAGAGGATGGCAGTCGTGATGATGGTTCGGACGCAGGTGTTGAGGGAAACGTTCTTCATGATGATTTCTCCTATTGATATCCCTGCTGAAGAGCAAGCGAGATGCCAGAATGGACGACCATCGAAGAACTGCGGTAAACCGAGGAATCGCGCGTTCGCGATCCATCCTGGTGGACCGTGAGACCGCAATCGAGCACGGCGGCGTCCACGGAAGCGGACATTCGGCCGAGCTGGATCGCTGCTGGGCTCAGGGAGCGGAAGCAGCGCGAATCTGCGCGGCAAGCTCGTCCTGACCGTCGAGCGCTGGCGCCACGCGTGCCAGGAGCGATGTCGCATCATCCGCCCGTCCACTGCCGCGATAGGCCGCGACCAGGCCGACCACCGCATCGATGGTCGACTTCACGGCCAGCCCCGGGCCTGACTCGTAGATGGCGATCGATCGTTCGAGGGGTGCGACAGCATCCGCATGCCGACCGGCGTCGACCCGGCTGACGCCGAGTCTGCGCAGGGCCGCGGCGACGCGCACGTTGTCGGAGCCGTGGAGGCGCTCTTCCATGGCGGCCGCACGCGCCAGGTAGTCCTCGGCCTCGTCGTAAGCGCCGCGGCGTCGCGCGACGGCGCCGAGATTGGCCAGTGCCGCGCACAGCCGGGTGTGATCGCCGTCATAGGCGACGTCCCAGACGGCCAACGCCTGGGCCATGTACTGGGCGGCAGCGTCGTAGTCGCCTGCCCGATAGCGGGCGCTGCCGACGTTGTTGAGGCTCTGGGCGACGTCAGGGTGGTGCGCGTCGAGCACGGCTTGGCGTTGGGTGAGCGCTTCGCGGAAGTGGCGCTCGGCTTCGTCGAGCATGCCGGCCTTGGTCAAGGCGGACGCCAAGTTGTTATGGGTGGTGGCGATGTCGACGTGCGGCTCGTCGAGAAGCTCACGAAGCATGGTGAGCGCTTCGCGATGAAGGTCGACGGCTTCCTCCGCAGCACCTTGGCCGCTCCGCGCAGCGGCCAGGTTGATCAAGGTCCTCAGGGCGTCGCGACCACCCTCCGTGCCCTGCTGGTGGTGAATGGCAAGCGCCCGGCGGTAGAGCTTCTCGCCATCGGCAAAGTTGCCGCGTCGGGTCATCAGGATGCCCAGGTCGTTGGCGATCCGGCCTTCGAGGGGGCTGCCTGGGCGCAGGGTCGACTCGGCCTCGAGCAGCGCACGAAAACGTGATTCCGCCTCGTCGAGCTGCCCCCGCTTGAGGAGGGTGTGCGCCAAGAGATTGCCCGCGGTCAGAGTCGCCGGGTCGCTGTCGCCGCGCGCCTCGGCCCACAGCCGCTCGCTGTCTCGGGCCAGGGCCTCGGCCTGGTCGAACGTGCCGAGGTTCATCGACGCTTCGGCCAGCACACTGGCCAGTCGCGCACGCACCTCGGGTTCCTCGTGCAGCTCACTCTGAATACGCTCGGACGCCCGGCTCAGCAGGTCGCGTGCCGTAACCGCGTCGCTCTCGAGGCTCGGATCGCTGGCCCGAAAGGCGTCGACCAGGAAGTCCGACACACTCTGCATGGCCGCGAATTGTTCTCGCGCCTGCTGCTCGGCGAAGAGTGCCCGCTGCAGGCCGACGCCGAGCCCGGCCAGGGTGCTCATCACCGCCAGGATGACGATCACGGCCACCGCGACGGCGACCCGGTGCCTCCGGGCCAGCTTGCGCAGCCGGTACGCTGTATGCGGTGGGCCGGCGAGCACCGGCTCGTCGCGCAGGTGCCGGCGGAGATCGTCAGCCAGCGCGGCCGGCGTGTCGTATCGGCGCTCTCGCTCGGGGGCCAGTGCCTTGAGCACGATCCAGTCGATGTCGCCGCGCAGGTGCCGCGCCAGGGCGCGTGGTCGTGTATCGCGTCGCTCGGCAACCTCGGTCGCACGGTCGCCCAGGCCGGTGATGCGCCCGCTCGGTGTCAGGGGCTCACGATCGCCATCGCGTCCGCCGAAGAGGCTGCTGGCAAACGGCCGGGTGCCGACCAGCAGCTCGTAGAGCATGATCCCGAGTGAGTAGACGTCGCTACGCGTGTCGACGTCCAGATTGCCCAGGTCCGCCTGCTCGGGTGACATGTAGGCCGGGGTGCCGATCACCTGGCCGAGCATCGTGAGGGTGGCGTCGTCCGATGCCTCCGGCGTGATCGCCTTGGCAATGCCGAAGTCGATGATCTTGGCCTGCGGTGCGCCGCCGCTCTCCGCAACCAGTACGTTGGAAGGCTTGAGGTCGCGGTGGATCAGGCCCTTGTGGTGGGCGTGTTGTACCCCTTCACAAACTTGGGCGAAGAGCTCGAGGCGTTGTCGCGTGGTGAGTCGATGTTGATCGGCGTAGCTGGTGATCGGGGCGCCGCGCACGATTTCCATGGCGAAGAAAGGCCGCCCGTCGTCCGTGGCGCCCGCGTCGAAGACCTTGGCGATGGCGGGATGTTCCATGGACGCCAGGGCCTGCCGCTCGGATGCGAAGCGAGCCGCAATCTGGTGCGTGTCCGTGCCACGCTTGATCACCTTGAGCGCGACACGCCGTCTCACCGGCGCTTCTTGTTGGGCTTCCCAGACCTCGCCCATGCCGCCGGTGCCGAGCAGGTCGATCACCTCGTAGTCCGCGACGCTTGGCGGCGCTGGCGCGCGAACGTCGTCCGACCCGGCTCCTTCCAGCCATGCATCGTCCAGGGGCGCCGTGGCTCGGGACGGAGAGGGGAGAAGCGCGTCCGCCGCGCGAAAGCGGTCGATCAGCGACTGCAGATGAGGCAGAAGCTCCGGAGCGTCGTCGCAGAGCGATGCTGGGTCTGGCGGCTCACCGGTTCCGACCCGTGCGTCGAGCCAGTGCTGGAAGAGCGCACGCGCGCGTTCCTGGAGAGGGGCTCGCGTCATCCTCGGCCGCCTTGCCCACGTGCGCTCGGTGCCGTCATGGCCATCGTGGCATGCGCAGTTGGAGCCGTTCGGAGACCCGCGAGAAGCTCGATGTGGTGGGGAATCGGCATATGAAGGAACGTGAAAAGGCTATCACTGGCGACCCGGAATTGCTGTCTCGGAAGCTCGCGTATGAACGTTAGCGGGCGGCGTTCAGGATATGGCGCACCGTTCGTTGACTGGCTTCGAGGGCGCCTTCGAGGTAGCCATTGTTGCGCGGCCCCTCGTGGGCCGTCTCGGCGCCGGACCACAGCAGCCGGCCATCCCACAGGGGTTCGAGAGCCGGCATCGACGGCAGCGCGGCGTGCGCATGCGGTTCCGTCTGGTCGCGGGACGTCGCGGTCAGGGGGTCGAACGCCCAGTCCTTGAGCCAAACCTCCCATGGCGTTTCGGCACGCGGGCCGAAAAGACGCACCAACTGTTCGATCGCCGCTTTGCGCAGCGCGTCCGCACGATCCGCGCGCGCCGGGGCGGGAACGCCGAGGAAACCAAAGAGTGCCCCGGGGCTGTCGGTTCCGCGTGCCGTACCGATCGGGTTCCCTTTGTCTGCACGGGGTGAAGCGTCATGAATCTCGCCCAGCGGACCCCGATAGCTGACCGCGTCGCCCGACAAGCCGTCGGCGCGCCAGAAGGGCTCGTCGTAGAGGGCGATCACCTTGCCATGTCCGGCCATCCAGGTCGGAATGGCGCCCAGCGCGTCGCGATGGTCGTCTGCGAGGGCTGGCGACAGCCGGATGGTCTCCGCGGCCAGGCGCGGCGGCAGCGCGATCACCACCCGCGCGCTGTTGATCACCTGCTCGTCTTCGTCCTCCTCTTTGGTGTCGTCGCCGCCCGTGGCGCCAGCTTCTGCCGGGAGGACGGTCGTGCGCAGCCCATCGACTTCCGGCGTGATCCGCGTGGCCCGGGTGCCCAGGCGAAGGCTCGTCTCCGGCAGCGTGCTGGCCAGGCGATCGACGATCGTTCCGATGCCGCCGTCGACGCGGTACGAGCCCGCCATCGAAACTCCCTGGATACCTCGGTGGATCTTGCCCTGTTGGTCCTCAAAGATCGCGTCGCCCGCGCTCGGCTGCTCGAAGACATGGCTGTCGAGGTCGAGGGTCCGCACCAGGGCTTCCATGCGCTGCTGTCCCGGCCAGAACCACGTCGGCCCGAGATCGAACCTCGCGGCCGAAGGCGCGCCCGCCGTCCGCGACAGAACTCGTCCGCCGAGCCGGTTTCGCGCATCGACCAACATCACCTCGATACCGCGCTGGCGAAGCGACCAGGCCGTGTGCAGGCCACTGAGACCTCCGCCAATCACGAGCGTGTCGGTTGCTGTCTTCATGGGGTCCTTTCTTGCAGCACCCCGGAGGTGAGGTGAGCCGAGCTTGCTGACGAGACTAGCTACGAGAAGGTAGGCTGGCAAGCACGCTGTGAACAACCGTCCGAATCTCTCCTGCTTTCCGCCATGGCGCAGCCGCCGAGGTGGCCGGAGGTGCTATAGGATCGCGTGGTTCGCGTGAGCCTACGGTCGCAGTGGTGGGGCGCCTTGACGCCCAGCGCCGCGGTGTGGCGATGGGCTCCACGACAGCAAAGGACACTCGATTGCGCACGATCTTCCTCGACCTTCTTGCCTGCCCGATCTGTCATGGCGATCTCGTGCTTTCTGACGGCGCACCGGAGGATGATGGCCATGTGATGGTCGGGGAGCTGCGCTGCGGTGGGTGTGGCCAGATCTTCCCGATTCGCGGCGGCATTCCGCGCCTGCTGCCCGATCCGACCCAGCGCAGCGCGCAGCGCGACGAGACGGCGCATCGCTTTGGCTACGAGTGGAACGAATTCTCCGACTTCGACCTCGCGGAGGAGGTCGCCAGCATGGCGACCTGGTTCCAGCCGCGGGCCCTCGAAGATCTGGCGGGCCGTACCGTACTCGACGCGGGCTGCGGCATGGGCCGCCACGCGGTCCTGGCGGTGAAGCACGGTGCGTCACGCGTGGTGGGGGTCGACCTCGGCACGGCGGTCGAAGCGTCGTTTGCCAACACCCGCCACTTGCCGGAAGTGTGCATCGTCCAGGGAGATATCTACCATCCTCCTCTCGCCCGCGGGGCCTTCGATGCCGCCTACTCCCTCGGAGTGCTGCACCACTTGCCGGATCCCGCGCGTGGTTTTCGGGCGTTGGCACCGGCCCTGGCGGACGACGGGTGGTTCCAGCTCTGGCTGTACGGCCGCGAGGGCAATGGTTGGATTCTCTACGCCGCCAATCCCGTGCGCCGAATCACCGCGCGCCTGCCCCTCGGCCTGCTCAAGCTGCTGTGCGTGGCCCTGACCATCCCGGTGGTGCTTGCGGCGCGCCTGGCCCACGCGGTTCCCGCGGTGGGGAAGCGCATGCCCTACGGCGCCTACCTGGCCTGGCTGGGGCCCTTCGGCTTTCGCAAGGTTCACGCGATTGTCTTCGATCACGCGCTGGCGCCGGTCGCGCACTACATGAGCCGGGCCGACGTCGAAGCCATGGTCGCTGATGCCGGCTGGCGCATCGCGGCGATCGAGCACAGTCGTGGCATGAGTTGGGGCGTCGATGCGCGGCCTGATTCGGCAAGGCCAGCCAGCGCGACCGACGTGACCGCAAGCGTGGGCGGGCGAGCGTGAGCGCTCTGAACGGCGCGCCGGCCGCCGGCGAGAAGCGGGAAGCGATGGATGAGGCGGACATCGACCTGACGATCGTCGTGCCCGTGCTCAACGAGGTCGAGAGTCTGCGCGACCTGGACGCCGAGCTGCGTCAGGCCGTCTCGCCGATCGGCATCGTTGCCGAGATCATCTATGTCGACGACGGCTCGACCGACGGCTCCCGCGCCTTGTTGGACACCTTGCGCCACGATGCGGCGGAGGGCATCCGAACCCGGATCGTTCATTTGCGCCGGAACTACGGTCAGTCCATGGCCTTGGGCGTCGGATTTCGCTTGGCCGCGGGGCGGGTGGTCGTACCCCTGGACGCGGATGGGCAGAACAATCCGGCGGATATTCCCCAGCTGGTCGAGAGGCTCGATCAGGGCTACGACGTGGTGAGCGGCTGGCGCCGGCAGCGCCAGGACAAGGCCGTGTCGCGGCGGTTCCCCAGCTGGGCCGCCAACCAGCTCATTTCCTGGCTGTCGGGGGTCGACCTCCACGACCACGGCTGTACGCTCAAGGCGTATCGCTCCAGACTGCTGCGCCACCTCCACCTGCACGGTGAGATGCACCGGTTCATTCCGGTGTTCCTGGCGCCGCTCGGCGCCCGAGTCACCGAGCTCGAGGTCGACCATCGGGCGCGCAAGCACGGCACCAGCCACTACGGCACCGAGCGGATCTTCAAGGTTGGCCTCGACCTGGCGACGATCCGCTTCGTCAGTCGCTATGCGGCGCGCCCCATGCACTTCTTCGGGCAGGCAGCCGTGCTCTTCGTGCTGGCGGCCTGCTTCGCCGTCGCCGCCATGGTGGTATTCAAGTACGGCTGGCTGCGCCTGATCGGCATCGACTACCAGGCCAGCTTCATTCAGACACCTTTCCCGGCGCTGGCCGCGACCTTCTCGATCGGCGCGGTGATGGCTCTCTTCTTCGGGATTCTGGGGGAGATGCTGGTGCGCATGCAGCACGACCTGCGCGATCCCAGCATCGACGCGGTCGACCGGGTTCTCGACTCGCATGCCGACGGAGACGGGACGTGAGCCACAGCGGGGACGCATCCGCCTCGCCTTCGGCCGCGCGCTCAGCCTCTCCAGGCGAGGATTGGTCCGAAGGTGTCGGTCGTGCCGACCCGCTGGCCGAAGTTTCCGGGCGCAAGCTCAACCTCGGCTGCGCGCACTTCCCACTCGACGGCTACCTCAACGTCGACCTCTCGCTTCGAACGCGCGCTGCTCTGCTCTGCGACCTCGACGGCACGGCCTTTCCATTCGCGGACGAGTGCTTCGACGCGATCGTTGCCTCGCACATTCTGGAGCATCTCGGCGACCCATTTGGCGCCATGCGCGAATGCCATCGCCTGCTGCGTCCCGGCGGGGTGCTCTTGGTCAAGGTGCCGCACTTCACCCGTGGCTTCACCCATCCCGAGCACAAGTGTGGCTTCGATGTTTCCTTTCCTCTCTTTTTCGATGCCGCGATGACGCCCTGGTTCGTGGGAACGTCCTTCGACCTGGAACGCATGCGCCTGCGCTGGAATGCGCAGCCCTACCTCAAGCGTTGGGTTGCGTCGGCCCCGAGCCGTGCCGCGGCGCGCATCTTGGGCCTGGTCATCGATGGCGTGGCGAACCGCATGCCGATGGCCTTCTCGCGTCTCTTCGGCTACACGGTCGGCGGTTTCGAGGAGATCGAGTTTCGGTTTCGCAAGCCGAGCCCCGAGACAGGCGGGGCGGCGGGGCGCGCGCGAGCATGAGGCGCGTGAAAGCCTAGTGTGCGGAATTCTCGGTATCGGCGGCCCGCGCGGTCCCGAGCTGGTGCGTCAGCGGATTGGTGATCTCCGCCATCGGGGACCGGATGGCGAAGGGGTCCGACCGGATCCGGCACTCACCCTCGGCTTTCGCCGGCTGGCGATCATCGGCACCGACGACGGTGGTCTGCAGCCGATGGCCAGTGCAAGCCAAGGCGTGGGCGCTCTCTCCGGTCAGCCGTCGTTCATCGTCTTCAACGGCGAGATCTACAACTACCGCGAGCTGGCGGACGAGCTGGAAGCCGCGGGACGGCCCGTCGATCGCCGGTACGACACCGCCATTTTGCTGACCGCGCTCGAGCATTGGGGCCGCGATGTCCTGCCACGCTTGAACGGCATGTTCGCGTTCGCGTGGTACCAGCCCCATGAACGACGCGTCCTGCTGGTCCGAGATCGGTGGGGCAAGAAGCCACTCTTCTGGGGCCGTGTCCGTCTCGACGATGGCACCCGCGTGCTGGCGTTTGCCAGCGAGCTCCGGGTGCTCGGCAGCCTTCCGGGTGGGCCACCAGAGGTCGATCCGCTCGGGGTCGCGCGCTACCTGGTCTACGACGGCTTGGCCGGCACGCGAACGACCTATCGTGGCATTCACAAGCTGCGCCCCGGCACCTGGCTCGAGCTGGATCCGGACGGCAACGAGCTGGCCAGCCGACGCTTCACGGCCTACCGACCCCGCCCTCGGCTCGACGAGTTGGGCATCAGCCGTCCGGGCGAGGCGATGGAGGCTTTGCAGGACCGATTGACCAAGGCAGTCGATCTGCGTCTGCGCAGCGATGTGCCCGTGGGGCTCTTTCTGAGTGGCGGGCTCGACAGCTCGACCCTGGCCGCCCTCTGGCGGCGGCTGCGCCCGGATGCGCCCCTGCGTACGTTCACGGTCGGATTCGAGGAGTCGTCGTTCGACGAACGCAGCTCCGCACGCACGATGGCGGAGGCGATCGACGCGGAGCACCACGAGATCGTGGCGACGGGCGATGACCTCGTGCAGGCCCTCGACGACGTATGGGAGCGCCTCTCCGAGCCCTTTGCGGATCCCAGTATCGTGCCGACCAGCATGCTCTGTCGCTTCGCCCGGGAGCGGGTGGTGGTGGCGCTGGGCGGCGATGGTGCGGACGAGCTTCAGGCTGGCTACGATCCGTTTCGGGCCTGGAAGGCTTCCCGGGTCATGGAGCACGTGCTGCCGCGTCGCTTCTGGCAGTACGCGCTCGAACGACTCGAGCGGCTCTTGCCTCCCTCATCGGCGAACAATGCCCTCCGTTTTCGCGTTCGCCACATGGCCCAAGGCTTCGGCCATCCGCCGGATGAGCGGATCCAGGGTTGGATGGCCAGCATGCCGTTGGCCATGGCGCTGGTCGCGATGAAGCCAGCGCTGGCCGAACAGGTCGACGTCGAAGAGGTCCTCGCGCCCAGCCGTCGGGCCTACCGGGCGGGAAAGCCGTCCGGTGAGCTGAACGCGCAGATCGTGACCTGGGTCGAGACGTACCTCGAAAGCTCCATCCTGACCAAGGTCGATCGCGCCAGCATGCTTCATTCCCTGGAGGTTCGGGCGCCATTCCTCGATCCCGAGGTGACGGACCTGCTTTCGGCACTGCCGCCCAGCATGGTGTTTCGCGGTGGGCAGGGCAAGCAGCTCCTGCGGCGGCTGGCGACGTCGTTGCTGCCGCCCGCCCTGATGCGCAAACCCAAGAAGGGGTTGGGCGTGCCCCAGGCCGCCTGGTTGCGCACCGTACTCCGTCCGCGAATGGAGGCGGCCCTCGCGTTCGCGCGCGACGACGGTTGGTTCGACCATCGAATGGTCTCCGGCCTCTGGCGCGAGCACCTGGCGGGCACCGCGGACTATCGTCGCAGCCTGTGGAGCTTCGTCTTCGCCTCGCCCTTCCAGGGCATGCGCGAATGAACGTGTCGACCGAAGGTTCGGCGCTGGTTGGGAGCGCCGTCGACCGGTGGTGCTTGGCGGCCGCCTGTGCGCTCTGCCTCGCGCCCCTGGCCGTTGTCACGTTTCCGCCGGGTATCGATCTGGCGCAGCACGCAGCCCAGGTTGACGCGGTTCAGCGGTATGACGACCCGACCTGCGGCTTCTCTGACGACCTCGTGCTCAACTGGCGCTCGCCCTATCTGCTCGGCTACCTCGTGGCCCTCGGCCTGGCCCTCGTCATGCCGGTGGTTTCGGCGATCAAGGTGACCCTGGCGCTGTCGATCCTGGGGGTGCCGCTGGCCTTTGCGGTCTTCGTTCGCGCCGTCCGCTTGCCCTTCCGGTGGTCCCTGCTCGGCGTGCCGCTGGCCTATTCGTTCTCGTTCTATTGGGGATTCCTGGTTTTCGCGTTTGCCGTGCCCCTGGTGTTGCTCTACTTCGCGGCCACGGTTCGCTATGCGGAGCGGCCTACCGCACGCCGGGCATTGGGGATGGCGGCGTTCTCGATCGTGCTTTTCGCGGCCCATGCCCTGGCCGCCGTGTTCGGCGGCGCAGTTGCCGTGGCGATCGTTTGGGCACGCGGCCGCAGGCACCCCTGGTGGTCGACCCGATCGGCTGTCATGGTGTCCGCGCCACTCGCCGCGGCGGCGCCGCTCGCCTGGCACTGGCTGCGCGGCGTCCAGTCGCAGCAGGAAGGGGCGTCGGGCACGGTCTGGTCGACCAACCCGGGCCGCGGCCTCGAGCTATTTTCGCAGGTCGTCGGCGAGCCACCATCGATTCTGGGGGTGGTGGTCGGCGCCCTGGTTCTGGCAACGCCCTGGTTGGCCGGCGCTCGGCCGTCACGTCGGGTTCTCGACTGGTTGCCCTTTTACGGCACGATGCTCTGGTGCATCGGGGCGCCGGGCACCCTGTTCTCGACGGCGCTGGTCTACGGCCGGATGCACGTTTTCTTGCCCGCGCTGATGTTGCTCGGGGTCTCGCACGCCGAGCCCCGCGGACCGGCCATGGCGCGTTTCGCGCGGCGGGTGCCCGTATTGCTGGCCTTCCTGTGGCCATTCCTGCTGAGCATCCGCGGAGCCGCTTTCGAGCGCGAAAGCGAGGGGTTTCGAAACCTGCTCGCAGAGGCGGACGCCTCCCAGCGCATGTTGTCGTTGGTCATCGACACAGACAGCACGACGCTCGCAGGTCCGGTCTATCTTCACTTCCCCTTGTGGTACGCGACGCAGGGCGGTTGCCTGGTCGAGCCGTCCTTCGCTCGCTCTTTTTCGACCTTGGCCCGCTATCGGCCGGGGCGTGACCCGAGGCTGCGCCACGAGCTCTTGGCGGGCAGTCAGCCGGTGACGGTAGCGGCCCTGCAGCGCTTCGGCTACGTCATGGCCCGCGCGTCCGAGGACCCACGAACCTCGGTGCTGGCTGCCGAGCACGTTCGGCTCTTGGCCCGGTCCGGGATGTGGTGGCTCTTCGAACCTACGTCCCGAGACGAGCACGCCACGGAGGGCGCGCATGGCGGCTGAGCCTCGAGACGAATCGGCCTTTCGCGACGATCAGTATGCTCTCGCGTATCCCGATGGGATCGAGCAGCACTGGTGGTACCAGGTGCGCAATCCCCTGGTGATGCGTCACATTCGGCGCAGCGCGGGCGCGCAGGAAAACGTATTGGATGTCGGCTGCGGGCGCGGCATCATGGTCGGCTACCTACGCCAACAGGGAATCGAGGCTCGGGGTGTCGAGCTGGCAGAGGTTCCGCCGATGCCGGGTGTCGAGGACCATGTGCGCTCCGGCGTGGATGCATGCACCTTGCCGCAGCACGAGCGTGCGCTTTACGCGACCCTTTTGCTCCTCGATGTAGTCGAGCACATCGAAGAACCGATCGCTTTTCTTCGGGGTCTGATCGACGCATTTCCCAACGTCGAACGTGTGGTCGTCACCGTGCCGGCGCGCCCGGAAGTGTGGTCGAACTACGATACGTTTTTCGGTCATTACCGACGCTATACCCTACCCATGATCGATGAGCTCGCCGCCGCCATCGGCTGGCGGGTCGGCAGGAAAGCGTACTTTTTTCACAGTCTGTACGCGGCGGCCTGGCTGATCAAGATTTTGCGCCGGAGACGCTCGTTGGCCGTCCGCGCACCCGGTGACCGTGCGGCCCGTCTTCACCGCCTCGTGGCGCGTGCCTTGACGATCGAGCATCGGCTCTTGCCGTCGCGGCTGCCGGGGCTCTCGATCATCGCCGACTTCGCGCGGCCCTGATTCGATCGGTCGCCAGCAGCACACCCAAGCCGAGAAGGGTCAGGATCGACAGGGCGGCGCCGAGCACCAGTCCGGGCGGCGTGTAGCGCCAGATGATCTGGTGCTCGCCGGCGGGGAGCCGGACTGCCGCGAAGGCGAGGTTCGCCCGCAGGGCTCGCGCGGGCGCTCCGTCGACGTTCACCTGCCAGCCGTTGTCGAGGCGTTGCTGCAGCACCAGGATGCGGTCACAAGCACTCTTGGTCGTGATCGACCATTGGCGCGGGTCGCGCGCCACGACGCGGGCTTGGGGTTCGGGATCGAGACAGGCGGTCGAAGGCTTGGGTAGCGTCTCGGTCGGGTCGTCGATCACCACGTGGAGGCGCGGATCGAAACGCGGATGGGCGAGGGCGCGAAGGGCGTGATCCTGGTCGCGCGCGGGTTGCCAGATGCCGACCAGGCTCGCATCGGGCGTCTGCTGGGTATTCTGGTAGAGCTGCAGGGTTCGTCCGCTGGCTTCGAATCGGTGGCGAATCGCCAACCCGGGCACATCGGGTGCTTCGGCGGTGATGACCGCGCTTACCCCGGCGGCGGCCAGCATTCCCAGGCGTCGCTCCCAGGGCAAGGACTTGATGACTTCTTCGAGCTTGACGATGGGCTGCGGCGCCAGGCCGTTGTAGTCGGCGTGGAAGATCACCGGCAGGCCGAACGAAGCTCCGAGGTAGTGCGCCAGCCCGTCGATATTGAATCGGTACCGCCAGATCGCCTCGTTGGTCGGAACCGGCAGCTCGACAGCAGGATCGAGGGTGCGGTAGAGCCGTCCGGTGCCAACGGCCTCGCGGATGGCGGCGATCGCTGGTGGCGGATCGGTCACGAGATCGGCGGGCGCGGCCGGATTGGTCGCCCGGCCGGCGATCAGCAGGTCGAGGGCCAGTAGGCCGGCCAGGCTGATCAGCAGCCAGCGTTGCCGCGTGGGTGCCGACGCTTCACTGTGCGATGGGTTGCTCAGCGCCCACATGATGGCGGCGGCGAGTAACGCAAAGAGTGCCGTATGCCCGAGGACCGTGGTCAGGCCCGCGTGTACCGCTTCGTCGGAGCGTCCAAAGACGGTTTGGAGAATCGGACCGCTGACGCGCGGCAAGCCGAGGGTGAGCACTGCTGCCATTCCGGAGAAGCTGCCGACGGCCGCCATGGTCATGATCACCAGGCGAATGCTCAGCAGCCGGCCCAATCCGCGCGCCGGTTCGGAATCACGATGCACCAGCCGATCGAGTCCGAGTCCCGCGAGCAGGGCCACCGGCAGGGTGGCGAGGCCCAGGGCTTTGATGGGAAAGCGAAACAGCCTCACGGGTGGCAAGGTGTCGAAGAGGAGCTCGAAGAACGGCCAGGCCCGGCCGAGCGCGACCAGCCCGGAGATCACGGCCAGGGCTGCGAGTAGCCTGACGAATGGGTGAGGTAGGGGAGCGGTGAGGCGCGGCGGGCTGATGGCGCCGAGGACCGCGAGAGCGAGCAGGCCGGCGCCGAAGTAGACGCTCAGCATGTAGGGGTAGCCGAAGTCGACGCGGTTCATCCCCCAGTAGTCAGCGGCCGCGTAGGTGTCCACGGGGCCGAAGAAGCCAGCCACCACGAGCTCCGGCAGTCGCCAGAGCGGGAGCGACCAGCGCGACCAGTCCTCGTAGCGGAAACCACTTCCGCGCTCGCCACCGGCGACCAGGTCGAGCATCGGTAGGAGCTGCACGGCGCCGAGCGCAATCACCGTGGCGACCATGGCGCCGAGCGCGGTGCCAGCTCGCAGCAGCCTCCATGGCGAGCGGGTCCGGTCGGCGATCCACCGTGCAACGGTCCATCCACCGAGGGTGAGATGAGTGATGGCGATCATCTCGGGGCCACCGGCAAGAATCTGTAAGCCGCCGAGCAATGCTGTGGCGATCCACCATCGTCGGCCGTCGCCCGCGAGGAATCGATGCCAGCAGAGCACCATGAGCGGCAGGTAGGGGCGCGCCAGGTGCACCACCATGAAGTTGGTCAGCGACAGGGCGAAGCCGCAGTAGGCGAAGCCGATGCCCGCTACCCAGGCCGCGATCTGGCCGAGGCCGAGGGTCCGTGCCAGCAGGTACGCCGCAAGGCTGGCGACGATGGTGTGCAGGACGATGTCCAGGTTGAAGGCCTGAACGGTCGGCATCAGCAGGTAGAGCAGGTTGCTCGGATAGAGCGCTGAGTTGCTGATGTCGGCGAGCAGTGGCATGCCGCCGTGCAGGTTCGGATTCCACAGCGGCAGGGTGGCGTTGCGCCAAGCGTCGGCAACCAGCGCTTTCTGTGGCAGGAAGTAGAGATAGAGGTCGCGCAGGTAGAGGGTCTGCCCGAAGAAGAGGACGCGATGGAAGTAGACCGTGCCGAGCAGCAGGAGTGACCAGGCGCCCGGCTCGCGCAGGTAGGCGGCGGGGCTTCGCTGCGCGGGATTCCGTGACGGCGGGCTCGGATGTGGGGTGGGCGGGCTCATCGGAGTGGGCGGGAGCGTGACACAGCGGGATCGCACAGAGCAAACGAGAGCGTTTCAGGATTGCGCGCGCCGACAGCATCCCTGCACGTTCGCTCGAATTCCCTTCGGTCACCCTTACGGGCTTCGCTCGCTCTCTTTTCGGGATG
>CALFAM010000319.1 GCA_937948815.1 uncultured bacterium | reverse complement strand
CCGTGGTCGATCTGGTGCGCGATAGCCCGGGCAATGGCCGCCCGCTCGGGCGCAGTGTCGATGACGTTGGGGCCGCGCTCCCGGCCGGCCTGGCGGCTGCCGATGTTGACCACCGGCACGCCGAGGAAGCTGGACTCGCGGATGCCGACGCTCGAGTTGCCGATCAGGCAGCGGCTGTTGGCGATGAGCTGGAGGAAGTCCGTGGGCCGCATGTTCTTGAAGAAGTGCATGCGCGTGTCGTCCCGCTCCTCGCGGAATGTGCGGATGGCGTTGGACGTGCCGTCGGAGCCGGCGTCGACGTTGGGCCAGAACCAAAGCGCCGGAAGATCGAGGGTGGCGACCGCTTCGAGGGTCTCGAGCGTGTGATCGCGCGCTTGTTGATATTCGGTGGTCACCGGGTGCTGCATGACGACGACGTAGCCCGGCGCGAGGGTCTCGGCATTCATGCCCCCGCCGACGCCGCCGTAGCGTTCGAACGGGTCGAAGGGAAGGCCGCGTTGCGATTCGCGCTGCTGGGCCATTTCGGCCTCGACCTCGGCAGCCAGGTCGATCGACGGACAGCCGGTCACGTGGATCCGACTGGGATCCTCGCCCATGCGCGTGACGCGCTCTCGCGCGCGTTCGGTGGACACCAGGTGTAGGTCGGCGAGCTTGGTGACAGCGTGGCGAACCTTCTCGTCGATCGAACCGGTCACCTCACCGCCCTGCACATGGGCCAGGGGAATGTTCATGTAGGCGGCGGCGATCGCGGTGGCGATGGTCTCGTAGCGATCGGCAATGCTGACCACAACGTCCGGGCGCAGATTGTCGAGCACCGTGGGCAGCTCGAGCAACCCGAGGCCGGTGGTCTTGGCCATGGTCGCCAGATTCTCGCCCTCCATCACCATGTAGACCCGCGCGGCCACGTCGAAGCCGTCCCCCTCGATCGTTTCCACTGCCATGCCGTAGCGGTCGAGAAGTGCCGAGGCTGCCACGACCAGCTGCAGCTCGAGGTCGGGGTGGTCCCGAATGGCTGCGAGGGCGGTCTTGATGCGGCTGTAGCTCGGGCGCGCGGTGACCACGACACAGACTTTCCGCTTGCGCGACGCAGTGGGCGACGTACTGTCCGCGTTCACGCTTTCCATCACCTCGCTCCCTTCGTCGCAGCAGCTCCGTCGTCCATGGCCGATCTTCCGTACCCGTCAGCGCAGTGTGGCTCGTGGCGATCAGGCTCGTTCATCGCCTGCCACGTTCTCGATCGCCTCATTCTCGTTCGCCAGATCTTCGTCCGCAAGGTCCTTGCGCGAAAGGGGCTCGTTGCGGGACAGGTCGCGCACGAGCCGAGTGCCGAGAAGCGTGTGGAGTCGATCCGGGGGAAGACCATCGCCGGGCTTCTTGAGCGCCAAGTCGGCCTCGGAAAGCACCGTGCCCGCGGCCAGGTCCCGGGCCGCGACGACCCGCTTGCCGAACGTTCGGCGCAGCGTCTCGAGCTCGCTTCCGAGGCGGCTCTTGTCGACCGTTGCGCCCTGCATCGTTTCGATGAAGCGTACGCCTTCGACCAGCTGTGCGAGCTCTTCGACAGTCACCGAAGCCACCACGTCTGGCCCGAACATGGCGCGATGGAATGCGACGTGGACCTCCAACACCTGACAACCGAGAGTCGCGGCGGCGAGACCGGGGTAGATCGTGCCGGAATGGTCCGAAAGACCAGCCGGGCAGTCGTAGCGCTGGCGGTAGGCGTCGACCAGGTCGAGACCGACTCGCTCGGGCGGACACGGGTAGGCCGTGGTGCACTGCATGAGCGCGAACGGTACGTGGCCGGCGCGGAGCTGCGCGACCATGGCGTCGATCTCGTCCAGCGTGCTCATGCCGGTCGACACCAGCATCGGTTTCTCCGTGGCGATCATGCGCGCCAAAAGCGGTGGATTCAGCGCCTCGCCGGACGCGACCTTCCAGGCGACCATGCCGAGCCGCTCGAGCAAGTCGACGGCTTCAGGGGAGAAGGCCGAGCTCAGAAACAACAGTCCGCGGGCCTCGGCGTGCTCCTTGAGCCCTTGCCATTGCGCCTCGCTGAACTCCATGCGCTGCCAGTAGGCGAAGCGGGTTTCGTCCTGTGGCGAGAAGCGCACGCGCCAGGGCTCGTCGGGCGTCGACTCGGCGTCCGCGATGTGGGTCTGGAACTTGACGGCATCGGCACCGGCGTCGGCAATGGCGTCGACGAAGGCATGAGCCGTTCCAAGGCTTCCGTCGTGCGCCTGGGCCACCTCGCCGATGATCAAACAGCCAGGGGTCGCTGCCGGTTGCAGTCCGCGAAGCAGCTGCTGACGAAGGTCGTGATTTGGCATGAAATTCGGTGTGCGCGCGCCCGGCTCGGATCTCTGGCGTGAGCCCGGTGCGTGGCATGGCAACGTGCCGCTCGTTGGGGGCTCGTGCGTGACGCTAGCGTTCTAAACAAGAGGAAGTTTATCACCACCCACACGGTGGGGCGCCTGCACCTGGCTTCCGTGGCCGGCTCGGAGCAGGTCGGCGACCCTGCTTGAAAAGGGTCGGAGCCAACGCAGACATTGCTCGGGTGTCCGCTCCCATCCGTCTCGATTCTGCTCTTCGAAACGCGCTGCGTGGTCTGCGCTGCCAGGCGTGTCGCGATGTCAGGCTCGACGGACGGTCAGACGCGTTTGTCGGCACCACGGGCCGAGCCGAGAAGGGCCCCGAGGGCCGGTGACCTCAGGCACGAGTCGGCCTTACGCGGCGGGTGGAACCGCACGCGCCGCCACCATCGCACGAAGGCGAGTCGGAGACTCGATCAGGCGCAAGCGGGCGATCGTCGCCACCCCTTTCAAAATCTCGGCACGCGAAATCTTCGACCGGTCGTGGCGGCGTCCTTCGAACAGAATGGGGACTTCAGCGATCGACGCGGAACCGGCCACCACGCATCGGTAGAGCACGTCGACCAGGAACGAGTAGCCGTTTGAGCGGATCGATGCGTAGTCGATGCGTTCGAGCAAGGCCCGGTGGTAGCAGCGAAAGCCGCTGGTGCAGTCGCGGGTGGGCATTCCCAGCACGTGTATGGCGGTGAGATTGGCGGTCCGGCTGATCAAGCGACGAACCAGGCTCCAATCTGTGGTTCCCGCGCCCGCGACATAGCGTGAGCCGATCACCAACTCGTGACGCTCGCTCATGGTGACGATGGCCTGGAGGTAGCCCGGATTGTGGGAAAAGTCTGCGTCCATGGTGATCATTCGGTCGAAGCCAATCTGGCGGGCCGCGTCGAAGCCGGCGCAGTAGGCGGTCCCCAAACCGAGCTTGGCGTGCCGATGGACAACCAGCACGTCTGACCGGTCGCGGGCCAGACGGTCGGCGATCTTGCCGGTGCCGTCCGGGGAGTTGTCGTCCACCACCAAGACGGCGTCCACCGCTTCGGTGTCGAGAATGCTCGTTACCAGGGGCTCGAGATTGGACGCCTCGTTGTAGGTCGGCAAGACGACCACGGCGCCGCCATCTACCGTGAGCGGCATGTTCTCGGGCTGCGGAACTGAAGCCTGTGATGGACAGGCATCGGGGCAAGGGTCGCGCAAGGCATTCGCAGGCATGCAGGTCTCGTAGGGCGCGACTTTGTGCGCCGTGTTTATCCAGTCCGCTGGGTCGACCGTTTCGGGCTCGAAGTGGACGAAAGCGTACCATCTCGCCCGGGTTGCGAGCGAACGCGTCCCGCGCTCGCGTGGTGGGGTGATCGTGGTTGCCGCCTGGCGAGCTGCCGCAGGGCTTCGGCACAGCGCTGGCTCGCTTCGTCAATCGGCGCGCGGATGTGCGAGTCGAGCCAAGCCTGGCGGGCTGCAGCGTGGGCGCTGGGGTGCTGAAGAGCATCGCGTACCAGATCGGCGAGCGCATTCGCCGTGCGTGCCCAGGCCACGGGTTGAAGGCGGTCGACGATGCGAAAGTGCGGCAATCGATAGATGTCGGCAATGGGGAAGATGCCGCGCGGGTTGGGCGGATCGTAGGCGATGTAGATGGCCGGCTTCCCCAGAATGGCGAAGTCCATGGCCATCGTCGATCCAACGTTGACCACCAGGGCGCAGTGGAAGACCACGTTGCTCAGCAGGGCGATGTCGGCCGGGGTCGGCACTACCGACGACCAGTCCCCGTCGCTGGCCTGCCAAAGCGGATCCGAAACGCTGATCTCGGGAAAGCGTTCGAGCACGGAGTCGTAGCGATCGGAGGTGTCGACCGGGCAGCGACGGAACAACAGTTGGGGGCGCTCGGATTCGGGCAGCGTGCGCAGGGCGGCGGCGAGATCCTCGAGATAGCGCGGGTCATTGGGCGAAGTCGATACGTCGTCGCCCGAGAAGCAGACGATCGCGCGTTCCGGATCGAGTCCGTGCGTGGCGCAAAACGCCTTCCGAGGCACGCGGAGCGCTGGGTCGAAATAGGGCTCGAACTGAGGCGAGCCGGTGACCATGATGCGGCTGGGGTCGATCTCCGGATAGTACGTCAAGAGCTCCTCGCGCATGAACGCGCTCCACACCAGGAACGCGTCGGCGGGAACCGCCATACGACCCTTGGGCAGGTTGTCCCAGGAGTAGATGAAGTTGGCGGTCGGGATGCCGAGGTCGCGGGCCGCCTGCATCAAGGGGGCCGCTCGGCTCGAGCGCTGGTGGGTGCAGAAGAGAACGTCGGGTGCTTCGTCCGCGAGCGTGGCGCGGAGCTGCTGTGCTTCGGGCGCGTGCCGCAGGCTGCGTGCGTGGAGACGATCGAGCGTGGCCAGCCGCCGGGGACGAGCCGCCCAGCGGCCCAGGCCGCGGGCGAGCGCCTGGATGATCCGAGGGGGCAGACGGCGGGCCCATGGACGCATCCCGAACTGCACCCGCCCCGCGTCCTCTTCATAGCGCCAGTAGAGCTGGCCGTAGACCTTGGCTTGTCGGAGCACCCTGGCGGCGATGCCCTCGCGGATTTGCGGGATCTCTTTCCAAGCGACCTGGGGGTACCGCGCTTGGTGCTCCGAGAGGGTCGAAGGAGAGAGCGCGTGCCAGATGACGACCGAAGCGTCTGCGCGCACCAAGTCGATGAAATTCGAGCACAGGAAGTTTCGAATGCCGACACCGTCGGCGATGACGAGCCCGACCCTCACGCGCCGCGCCTCGGACCTTCTCTTGCGTGCAGACGCGGTCCTTCTTGGAGGCGAGCGCTCAACGCGGTGAAGGCGCCAGTGGCTGATCCAGCGCCGCGACATGTTCGAGAAACCACGCGTAGGTTTCCCGAACACCGCGGCGCAAGGGAATCTCGGGGCGCCATCCGAGCCCGAACATCTTCGAGACGTCGAGCAACTTGCGCGGCATGCCGTCGGGTTTGCTGGTGTCGAATGCCAGCTCGGCCTCCGGATACACGGTGTCACGCACCAGCTCGGCCAGGGCGCGGATGGTGAGGTCTTCGCCCGTGCCGATGTTGATGTGCTCCAGCTCGTCGTAGTGGGTCATGAGGTACAGACAGGCGCGGGCAAGGTCATCGACGTGCAGTAGCTCGCGACGCGGCGTTCCGGAACCCCAGACGGTGACGGTACGGTCGCCTTTGATCTTGGCCTCGTGGAAGCGCCGAATCAGCGCCGGCAAGACGTGACTGCTCAGCGGATCGAAGCGATCACCGGGGCCGTAGAGGTTGGTCGGCATGGCCGAGATGAAGCAGCTCCCGTACTGCTGTCGATAGGCCTGGCAGAGCTTGATGCCGGCGATCTTGGCGATGGCGTACGCCTCGTTGGTGGGTTCCAACGGACCGGTCAAGAGGGCGTGCTCGGCGATCGGTTGCTCACACTCGCGGGGGTAGATGCACGAGCTGCCGAGGTAGAGCAGCTTCTCGACGCCGGTACTGTGCGCAGCCTGCACCACGGTGCCGTGAATCATCATGTTGTCGTAGATGAACTCGGCCGGGCGGGTCGAGTTCGCCAAGATGCCGCCGACGGTTCCCGCGACCAAGAAGACGAGCTCGGGTCGCTGGCGACGGAACCATCGCTCCACTGCGGCCTGGTTGCGCAAGTCCAGCGTCGCGCGGTCCGCGGTCAGGAGGTTGCGATAGCCCTCGGCTTCGAGCAGGCGGACGATCGCCGAGCCCACGAGGCCGCCATGGCCGGCCACGAAGATACGGGCGTCCGGGCGCATTGCTGCTGGCTCGCTCTTCATTCGGCTTCAGGGTCTGCTGGCTTTGGGGCGTCGCGACGTCCCGGGATGATCAGGGGCTCAGCCGCCGCGAATTCGCTTCGAATCTGGCGGATGACACTAGTTGACCCGTTGTACGACCGTCAAGGCAGGGTGGCTTCACCGGTCGGTGCCTTGGACGACGGTCTATGGTTCGTCCATGGGTTCCGGGTCTGCGGGGGCGTTTCCTTCCTCGGGTAACTCCTGCTTCAACCACTGGATGAGATCCATCCAGATCGCCCGCTGCTCGCGGTAGCTCGGCATGATCCCGGCGCTGGCCAGCTCGATCGTGACGACCGGGATGTTCTTCTGGACACCGGCGTATCGTCCGAGTGAGCCCGGATAGGTCCCGAGCAGCTTCAGGCTCAGCGAGCCGAGGCGCCGTGGCGGCTCGCTTGGGCCGTCGAAGTCGAGGACACTGTGTGGCGCGTGGATGGAAACGATGACATCCGGCGCGAAACGGTCGATCTCGTCGGCAAGGAAACGACTCTCGGGCTCGGACAGCGGATCGGGCCCTGGGTAACGTCGGGGATTGCGTGAGGTCCGGTTGACCCAGTAGTCGTTGGTCGCTTCGTGCCAGTTCGGCGTCGGGAAATTGCGGTTCAGATCAACCGCGCGCGCATTCATCCGCGTCCCAGGACGCTTGAGCAGCCCATCCGGATTGAGTGCCGGCATGACCCGCCAGTGGAAGAGCCCAGAGTGGAATCGATCGAGGATGGCCATCCACTTGAAGACGATGCTGACCGACGAGTATTCGTCGCCATGAATGCCGCCGAACATGAGGACGCGCCCGCGAGGGGTGCGTCCATCGACCGGTGGAAACTCGCGAAGCAGAAGGGGGACGCCCTCGATCGATTCCGCGCTCGTCTCGCGAAACCCCAGGTTGGTGCATTCGTCGAACGAGACGCTCGAGAGCCGGTCAGAGATGCGTCGGCAGGCGTCCTGCACGGGGTCCACGACGGCTGGCTCGGGCTGAATGCCATCGGGCCCATCGGCTGCAAGAGCAGGGCCGACGCTCGCCATGGAGAGGAGACAGCCTCCCAACCAAAAGGCCGATATCGCACCCCGAACGGCGGTCGTACGCCGTTGCCAGCGCACATGGGCTTTGAGCTGCATGCGGACTAGCTTACCAGGCAGTCGATCCGACGGCGACTGCTTCACCGCGCCCGCGCCGGCAGCCCATGGCAAGGCTCTGGGTGTTCCGCGCGTGTGTCTTTTCGGCCGATTCTGCGTGTGCCTTTCGCGACGACGCCCGAGCCACGCCCGCGGATTGCCGCCGCGATTCAGCGCCAGGATCCGGTGCGCTCGCTTGCAGCAGAATCTCACCACCGTCTGGTAAGCTACGGAAAATGACATTGCTTCGCGAACCACTGGCACGACAGGAGTGCGTTTTCGTCGCAGGGCCTCAGCCTTCATGAGCTTACGGATTCGTGTTTATCGCTCGTCGGCGATTCGACCGACGCCACCACGTGGCGCCTATGCGGCTGTCTCGTCGAACGCTACTTGGCGCTGGCCGGCCGCTCTGCTGACCGCTACCTTGGCGATCTGGGCAGTGTTGATGATGGCCGGGGCGGGCATCGGATCCGAGCCGGCAAGAAACGGCACCGCGTGGGCTGCTCAGCCGTCGACGGATGGCGGTGTTCCCGTCAGCGAGCCGCTGGCTGCGAGTGAGCGGGGATCACCGGAGAACCGCCAGTTTCTGGCCTCGGCAGCGCCCGATGTCGCCGCGGACGGCATGGATCGGGAGGAGCGGCCACGCCCCCTGTCTGACGCCGTTCTCGTGCCGGCAGAGCTGCTCCAGCTCGCACCGGGAACCAGTGCTGCGGTGGTGGATCTGGGCGCCTACCGGATGTACATCTACCGCGAGGAAGCCGGGGTCGTCGCCAAGGTGGCCGAGTACACGGTGTCCATTGGCGAGAATGGTGGCCACAAGCAGGTCGAGGGTGACAAGCGAACCCCGGTGGGGGTCTACTTCATCGAGTCCTACCTGCCGGGCAGCCGGCTGCCGGATCTCTATGGTGCCGGTGCCTTTCCCGTCAACTACCCCAACGTCTGGGACCGGCGGATGCGCCGAACCGGCAGTGGGATCTGGGTTCACGGTACCGAGAAGGGCGTGGTCAGCCGGCCACCCCGCTCGAGCCGGGGCTGCGTGACGCTGTCGAATCCCAACTTCGAACGGCTTTACGGGCAGGTGGCCGTCGGCAGCTCCGCAGTCGTCTTTGCCGACTCGATCGTCTGGCTCGAGCCGGGTGAAGTGAAGCGCATTCGTTCAGAGGTCGGAGATGCGTTCGAGCGCTGGCGCCAAGCGTGGCAAAGTCTCGATACGGAACACTACCTCTCGTTTTACTCGCCCGAGTTCTCGTCGAGTCGCGGTGCCTACCCTGAGTGGGCCGAGCACAAGCGGCGGGTCAATGCCAAGAAATCCTACGTTACCGTGACAGTCGACCAGATTGGCATGTTCCGCTATCCCGAGCATCCCGAGATGGTGCTGGTCGACTTCCAGCAAGACTACAAAAGCGACAACTTCAACTCGCTCACCCACAAGCGTCAGTACTGGCAGCAGACCGACGCCGGTTGGCGCATTCTCCACGAAGAAGCCGTCCGCTGATCGGCCGGGCATCGGCCCGATACCCGCTGCGAGGTGGCGTGGCCCAAGAAGACGGCCGCGCGCGGTAGCTACGCTCAGGTGCTCGGGTCAGTTGGCTTCCGCCGTGACGGCGCCACGAGCCATCAGCAGGGCGAGGGCCAAGCGGGTCTTGAGCGGCGGCGCGATTTCCTGCGCCAAGATTTCTTCCAGCGTGATCCCGGGCAGACACCGAATGCGCTCGAAGAGCGCAGCCGTCGGCGCCATATCGCGCGGACGGTCCGGTTGGCCGCCTTCGATGGCAGAGAGTGGCTGATCGATCTTGGGGAGGTGAGAGCCGCGCCGAACCAGCTCACCTTCGAGCCGAGCCATGGCCAAGGTCAGCTCGGCCAAATCGAGCCCCGCGCTCAGCGGCTGCTCGGGTTCGGGCAGCGGCGCATCCTCGAAACTATAGAACGCGGCAAGGAGCTGCATCATGCTGAGCATGGCATCGCTTCCCTGGAGCAATCCGTAGCGCGCTGCGACGATGCGGCCGTCGTAGACTTCGATCAAGCCGTTGCGTCGGTCGCCGGTGACGCGCATGATGCCGCTACGGGCCATGGTCTCCAGCTCTTGGAGCACCTCGAGAAGCTGGTTGCCGGTAATCACGCCGGTTTCCCATCCCGGCATTTCCGGCCGTTCGGTCAGGGTCTGCTCCAGCCGAGCGAGAAAGGCTTCGGGGGCGAAAGGCTTTTCCAGAGTCGGGACGTCCGCGTTGCCGAGCGGGTCGTCAGACTCAGTCAAGAGCAAGACCGGCAGGGCGCGGCCACCGCCGAGAAGGCTCATCACTTGTCGAATACCGCTGGTCGCCTGGCCGACAACCGTGGAGGCCAGGACAATGGCCTCCGGCTCCTCGTCGCGAAGCAATGCACCCGCGGAAGCCACACTATCGGCCGTCAAGGGCCAATGATGGAAGCTCTGCAAGGTGTGCCGTGCCAGCAGACGTGCTGACTCATCCGGCTCGACTACGAGAATCTTCATTCAGGTCTCCGCCCCGCCTCTGACGCCCACCAGGCTCGGGATGCAAGTGAATGCATAGAGTATACCGTGCTCCCCTCAAGAGGGCTCGCGGCCAAGAATCTTGGTGGCGTACGCACGCACGAAGTCAGTCTGGCGGATCTGTGGCCAGGCTCGCTCGATTGCGCTCGCTGCCGCTGCACGGTCGCCGCTCTCGTAGAGCGCGACTGCATAGTAGAAGAGGAATCTCGGTCGCGTTTCGAGGTCCAAACCGCTGGCCTGGACGGCCTCGATGGTCGCGCGCCAGCGGCGAAGCCGGTAGTTGACCTCCGCGATATGCAGCATCACTTCGCTGTGATCACCGAATCGCTCGCGCATCGACTCCGCGCCCGTCAGCAGGTCGAGGACCTCATCTTCGGTCGAAGCGCCGAGCAGCGCGCGCCGTGAACGATCGAGCAACGGAGCAAGCTCCGACGGCGCACGCGCGGGCGCTGCGCTCGGCGCCGAGGGTGGCGATTCTTGCTGCGGGGGGGCGGCAGGTGGGCGCGTCACCGCCTCGGCGCCTGCCCTCACCTCCGTCGTGGCTGCCGTCGTGCCCGTCGGCGGCCTCGTGGCGGGCTGCTCGGAGGGCTGCGCCGTCGTCGTTGCTTGTGAGACCGGTGGTTGTTGCGCGTTCGGTGGGTTTGCGGCCAGCGCCGGATCGGGCGCTACTTGGGTCGAAGCCACGGTTTCCGCTGAGTCTTCGGTAGCTGGGTCGACCTCGATGGTGGCCGGAAGGGTCCGCATGCCGCGTGCGACCGTGCGGGCGAGGCGGCGATAGGTCTTCTGGCCGCGCAGAGCCGCCGGCAAGCGATTCAAGAGATCCGAGGCTGCACGCCAGTCGTTCGCAGCGACCGTGCAGGTCAGCTGAGCGTTCCACACGGCCTCGGGGACCGGTGCCTGGCATGCGGTGGCCTCTGCCATGGCGCCCGCGCAATCGCCGACCGCTGCGCGGGCACGGCTTCGGGTGCAGGCATATTCGGCAATGGGAAGCTGGGTCGCGAGCTCGAATGCACGTTCGGTGTTGCCGGTGTCGAGGGCGAGTTGGGCCAGCTCGTGGCGCCAGCGCGGCTCCTGGGGTTGGAGGGCCATGAGCTGCTCGAGCTCACTCTGTCGCGCCTCGGGTGCCAATCGCCCCAGCTCTTGCGTGCGCCGCTGCACGGCTGCCTCGCGGAATGCGGGAATCGTGTCGAGGAGCGAAGATGGGGCCCGCGCTGCGAGCAGCCTCTGGAAGGTGCTGGCTACACTCGCGGAGAGCACGCTCGCATCCTGGCTGGCCAAAGTGTAGGCCTGGAATCGGCGCTCGATGTCGACCAAGCGGCGTACCGACTCGTCAAAGCCGCCAGGATCTTGGATCCGCAAGCCCTCGTCCGGCGCACCGGTCGAGCCGGCTTGCGCCAACGCCAGCTCGACCAGGCAGCCGGCAAGGCGCGGTGGTGCTTCGAGCATGCCGAAGCACGCGATCCGCAGCATGTTGACAGCCTCTGGTTCGCCGGCGACTCGCGCGGCCTGCCCGCGGGTTAGCAAGCTCGCGTAGAAGGAGTCTAGGCTCGCGGTCTCGGTGCCAAGGCTCGGTGTGGCGATGGCGGCGAGTGGCAGTATCGCGGCCAAGATGAGTGTGCGAAGAAAGGGCCGGCAGCGTGACCCGGCCGGGTCTGGGTAGTGAATCGGCATGGGGATCGATCTTGCGTGCTCAGGCAGCATTGGGCGCTGCCGGCTCGTCGTCGGCTTCATAGGTGTCGCCGTAGTAGTAGCGACGGGAGTAAGGCGATCCAGCGGAAGCGCTGAAGCGATTCATGACCGTGCCGAACAGCCGGAGGCCGCCCAGACGAAGGCGCTCGCGGCAGGCGCGCGCGTGGTCGCGAAGCAGCACACCGCCGCGGGCGCAGATCACGACGCCATCGACCAGCTGCCCGACGATCGCAGCGTCCACCACCGGCAAGACCGGCGGGGTATCGAGCAGCACGTAGTCGAACTGTTGGCGCAGGGTATGGAGCAAGGAACGCATGCGCTCCGATGCCAGGAGCTCTGAGGGGTTGGGCGGAATCGGGCCGCTCGTACACACCCAGAGGTTCGGAACCGGCGTGGCCACCAATTGCTGCTCGATGTCCTCGTGGCGAGCCAGGTAGTTGACGACGCCGACCTGGTTCGGCAAGTCGAAGACCTTGTGCATGCGAGGGCGCCGCAGGTCGCAGTCGAGAATGAGGACCCGGCGCTCCATCTGCGCGAGAACGACCGCCAGGTTGGTGGTCGTCGATGTCTTGCCTTCGCCGGGTTCGGCGGAGGTGATGGCGATCGTCTTGAGCTCTTCCGCGCTCGACAGCAAAAGGGCCGTACGCAACGAGCGGTAGGCTTCGCACACGGCCAGGCGCGGGTGGGCATGGGGCAAGAGCTCGATCTTGAGCTCCTGTTCCTCTTCATTCCCAAGTGCCTTGCCGATCCGGGCCTTCGCCCGTGAGTAGGTCGACGATGGCTTGTCGGCGGCCGCGCTGTAGCCATAGCCGTAGCCGTCTTGGTACTGGTAGCCGCCGTAGCGCTTGCGGCGGTAGCCTCGATCGCGCGCGTTGATGTCGGGGACCACGGCAAGCGTCGGCAGTCCCGTCACCTGCTCCAGCTCTTCTGGAGATTTGACCGTGCGGTCGAGAAATTCGAGCAGGAAGACCAGCCCGAGGCCGAGGAAGAAGCCCGCGGCGAGCGAGGTGGTCACGCTGTTGCGAAGGATGGGGCGGAACGGCACCGAGGGGATGACGGCCTTGTCCACCAGGCGCACGTTGGAGCCTTGGGATTCTTGCACCCGGGAAGCGAATTCTGCCTCGTCTTTTCGGTTCTGAAGCGAGCGCAGTGAATCTTCCAGGTTGGTGATCTGGTTGGCCAGGTTGGCATACTCGACGGCCGAAGAGTGCTGGCTCGCGGCCTCTTCGCTCAGCCGACGAAGCTCGGACTTGAGCGCTTGCTCCTGCTGCACGACCTGTGCGAGCGCGGCTCGCTCGCGATCCCTCGCGTTCGAGGCCAAGCCTTGGATCCTCGTGCGAAGCTCGGTGCGCTTGGCGTCGATATCGCTCTTGAGCGAGATCATGTCGACGAACGTTGGCTCGAAGACCGCCAGGTCGCGCGCGTAGCGATCCTCCATGCGGGCCAGCTCGGTCCGCAGGGTCGCCACATCATCGCCGGCAATGCTGTTGACCAGTGCCTCGTCGGAGAGCCCACGGATCCGGCTCCAAGCCGCTTGTCTGGTCAGCCGATCGCTGCTCGCCTTGTTGTACTGCTCTTGCAGGGTTTGCTGCCGCGCGAGCAGGGCTTCGCCGGCCGGATCGAGCGCAGCGTCAGACCCTTCGCCGATTCGCGACTGTCGTGCGCGAAGTGAAAGCAGCTCGTTTTGTTGGTTGACAATTTCGTCCCGCAAGGTCACCGACACGGTCGAGACGTCTTGGGTCCGGCTCTCGTCGGTCCATTGGATGAATGCCTGTGCGTAGCCATTCGCGATGCGCCCAGCGAGATCGGGGGAGGGCGAGCGATAGATCAGCTCGACGAGCTGGGTTTCGCGAATCGGCTGCACGATCAGGCCGCCACGTAGCTGGGAAGCCAGACGGGCCTTCTCGGCTGCGTCGTCGGCGGATGTGGTGGGGTTCTCGTCGCCCGGGGCGAGAATGCGCGCACTCTTGCCGGTGAATGCCGGGTCCTGGTCGAGGCGGAGGTTCTCGATGACCCGTTCGGCCATGCCGCGGCTGCGCAGAAGACGGTACTGGGTGGGGTAGTACTCGACGTTCCACCATTCTTCGAGCCAGTTGGTCTGGCCACCGAGCGCCACCGACGCCAGCTGACGCCGCTCGATCTGGATCATCGCCGTCGCCTGGTACTCCTTGGTGGTCAGTGAGTACCGAACCAGCGCGTAGCTGACCGCGATCAAGCAGCAAATCAGTACCAGAGGCCAGCGGCGGCGCAGGGCGCCGAGGAAGCGTGTGAGATCGAAGCCATCGACCTCGCCGTCATTCGGTTGTTGCCCGGGAGGCATCTGGGCCAAGAAGTCATCTTGGAGTATCGAGGGGGTGCCGATGGTCGCAGGAGCATGCATCAGAAGAAGGACTCCTTGACCGTGATGATGTCCCCGTTCTCGATCTGGATGTCGGGCTCGCGGCCGTCCAGAATGCGGCCGTAGTGGGCGAAGATGGAAACGGGCTTGCCGGAAGGGTCGCGGCGCACGATCTCGATTTTGTTCGAAGCTGTATTCGAGAGGCCGCCGGAGCGTGCAATGGCGGTCAGCAGCGTTTCGGCCTGGCTCCCCGGGACCGTGACCGGGCCTGCGGCCTCGACTTCGCCGACGATGAAGTAGGTGAGCTCACGGGCTTCAGGCACGTGAATGCGATCACCGGGAATGATCGGAATGTTGTAGACCGGGTTGCCGCGCTGGACCAACTCGATCACCGGAATCGAGATCTGGTCACGCAGGCCGGTTGCCGCCTGGCGGCTGACCTGAAGCTCGACACCGTGCTCCGGCCGGATTCCTCCGGCGCGCAACAGGACTTCGAAGAGCGGCTCGGATCCGCGGATCATTTGGTTCCCGGGCGATTCGACCGCGCCCAGAACCGAAACCGGCCGCGAGCCGAGCTCGATGAGTTGCAAGCGCACCGTGGGGTTTCGTACGCCGATGGCGCTCAGCCGGTCGCGGATGCTCTTCTGCGCCTGATCCACGGTTTGTTCGCGCAGGACCACCGCGCCGACGCGCGGAAGGTCGACGGTGCCGTCCGATCCAACCATGAAGTTGGCGTTGATCTCGGAGAGCTCCTCGACCTGGATGGCGAGACGATCACCGGGGCCGATGCGATGGACGGGCTCTTGGCCCCAGAGCGATGCCGTTCCCGCGAAGAGTGTGAGGCCGGCCAAGAACCAGCTCACGGCACACGCCCGAAACATGCGGGCCGTGAACGGCCGTGCGTTGGCTCCACGGTGTGGCGTCGCAAGCTGCCGCGGGCGCGGCCACGTCTCCGGAACCGACTGCAAACGTTTCATTGTCAATATCATAGCGGACCATCGCCGATGGGTAGAACAGCCCATGCGCGAATCTCCTCGTCCCCCGTGCGATCCCCCGCGTCACTGGTCGGATCGTCTGACGACCAACCAGCTTTCTTGAACCGCCACCTTACCAGGGTTGCATTACCAGGTCCGTGACGCTTCGCCAACACGAAGTCGCTCGGTGGAACGATTGATCAGGCGGTTCAAAGGCTCGATTTGGAATGAGAGACCGAACGTCGTCACGTCGCGATCGTTGCCGCCGCCCGGCGATGAGAAGTCACTCGAACGCAGGGAGGCTTGGAGCCGTATGGCGCGCAGCGTGAACGAGGCGATGGCGCCGAAGCTGGTGACATCGTCGGTCCGCTCGAGCATGGAGTCGACCAGAGACTCGAACCGATCTTCGCCAGTCTCGGCCCACAGGCTGAGTCCGATGCGATTCCATGCGCTTTGCCAGCGGATGCCGTAACGGTCGCCAATGAAGTAGGCCGCGCCGTCCGTTACCGAATACGACAGGGTACGCCGAGCATAGGTGAACAAGGCGCTACGCTCGGACAGCCCCCAGGTCGCCTCGAGCAGACCGGTGTTTTCGGTTGCAGAGCGCACCGCGGAACCGGCTGCTGGCTCGATGTCGCGGAACGCCAGCTCTACGAGGCCCGCAAAGCGGTTGCCTTCGAAGCCGGCTTCGACGACCAACCCTGACGCGTCGTTCGAGAGCGCCCGTGCCGTGTCGTCGAACGTGCTCGTCGCATCCTCGTAGCCGAGCGCGAACCGCCAGCCGGCAGGGGCGCGATAGCCGATCAGAGCTTCCAGTGTCTCTTCGCTCCGATTGAGCCGGGAAAGAAAGGTGGCGAGGCTGTCGATCTCTTCCTCGCTGCTCGCATCCTGACGGGTACCGCGCAGCGTCAAGAAGAGGCGGCTGCCGAGGCGAACATCGGCGATCGCGCGCGTGGTCTCCGTGCGGGTAGGCGTCAGGCGTTGAACCTCGGAAGAGAAGAAGCCCTGTTGCTCGACCAGTCGGTGAGAAAGCTCGAACTGCACCCGATTGAGGTAGGCGAACAGCCCAAGGCCATAGCGGCCATTGAGTCGGTTGCGCTCGCTTTCGTCCGCCCACCAGGTGAACTCGGGCAACAGGTGCCCGGCGAGCACCACCTTGGGCCCGCTGCGAACGTAGCCGCGCAGACCCGCGCCGACCGTGGCGGTGAAGTCGTCGGTTTCGTCGGTGCCGTCACCGACGCGCGTGCCTGTGACCACCGACGCGTCGCGCACGCCGAACCAAGGACTGAAGTGGAAGATGCCCGCGGTCCAGGGCGCTTCTTCGATCTGGTCGTCGAGGTCTTGTTGCTGTGGCGTCTCGACGCTGCGATTGGACGATCCGGGGGTGATAAAGTTCGGATTCTGCGCCAGAAGGGCTGAAGCTGGGGCTAGTGCTCCCAGTAGGAGTATCGCTCCCAGTACGAACGGGGTCGAGCGGACGGCCATGGCGGCGTTCGAACGGTACGGCTTCGAACGGCACCGGTCCTGAAGAGGTGCCCTCGATGCGAGCGCATGGCCCTCGGCGGTGGCGTCTCGCGAAATGAGCTGATTGAAGCTGGCGTGCGGTCGCCGCATGTTCGTCCCTCGCTGGCAGGATGAATGGGATCGGGATCGCGCGAAATGATACGACATTTGACGCCGACTGCCACGGTGCCAGCCGCGTTACTCTTGCTTCTGCTGGTTTGGACCCCTCTCCCCTTCGGAAGTGTTCTGCCCTTTGATCGGGCTGCGCTGCAGGTCGGCTGCTTTCTCGCGTTCGCCGTCGCGCTGCTAGGTGATGGTCTCGACGCGCTGCAGCGGGTCAAGGTGCCTCTCCTGGCCGTGGCTGGGATCGGATGCATCGGTCTGCTGCAGACCCTGCCTTGGCCGCGGGTGCTGACCGAGGTGGTGTCGCCCCGTTCGGTCGAGGTCGCGGACCGCGCCGCGCTGGTGCTCGCCCAAGAAGACCTCCTGGCGCGCGAGGACGCTCCGGCAACGGAACCGCCCTCGGCAGCCGCTAGCCCTTTCGTCGAACCCGCTTGGGTTTCGCCGTCCCTGGTGCCTTCTGTCTCGCGGGCCACCGCGTTGCACTGGTTGGCATTGGCGGCGGCCCTGGGAGCGGCCTGCATGGTAGGCCGTCATCGGATTCTGCGCCGTCTTCTCGCTTTCGGGCTCTTGGGCGCGACCGTCTTCGAGGTGGTCTACGGCAGTGATCGCTGGTTCAAGAGACTGGACACCATCTGGGGAGTCCAGGTCCCTGGGGGTGTCGGGCGGCTGCGCGGCACGTTCGTCAATCCCGATCACCTCGCCTTGTTGCTCGGCATCGGGCTGGCAGTGTGCACGGCGTGGGGATGGTGGGCGATTCGCCGCCTGCGCTACGGCAGTGGCCTGGAGTGGCGGCTGCTGCAGGTTACGCCGCCGGTGCTGGTCTTCATCATGCTCTTCGCAGGTGTCGCGTTCACCGGCTCACGAGGTGGCCTCTTGGCGGTTGTCGGCATGCTGTTGGTGGCGACGTGTCTGTTGGCATGGCATTACCGTAGTAAGAAGGTGCTCGTCTTCGGGTTCGGCGCGCTGGTAGTCGGCTTCGCCGCGGTCGCGCTCTTCGGCTGGCAGGCCGGGCTCGGGCGTTGGCTGGAAACCTCGGCCTACGAGCTGACTTTGAACCGGCGGTTCACGGTCTATGGCGCAAGCCTCGAGCTGTGG
>CALFAM010000318.1 GCA_937948815.1 uncultured bacterium | reverse complement strand
GAATGCGATCGAACAGACGGTTGGCAGCGGGGCGCCCGAGAGGATCGTCTTCCTCGCCCATCTCGGCCAGTTGCTGCCGAAACTGCGCACGACGAAGTGAGAAGTCTCCGATCCGCATCAGCACCGGATCGGGATCATCATCGGCCAGCAGCTTTTGGAGCTCGCCCGGAGTTGGAATGAGCGCGTCGTCAGGGAGCGTGATCGTATCCTCGAGCTGACGGAGCGCTTCCTCGGTTCGCTCGGCAACGAGCCGTTTGTGCATTGCGGCGCGTACCAGATCGAAGGTCACGAGCTGGCTTGGGCTGAGCGTGGCGACGAAAAAGAGGTGGACACCATCCCGGGTGCGAATCGGCTCGCTCGGCACCCCTTGGTCGAGGGCGAAGACGATCGCGTCGAGCGCCTGGGGAAGTTGTCCCGGCTCATACCAGCCCATCTGGCCTTGTTGATGGCGCGATTCTGAATCCGAGTGCTCACCCGCCAGCACGCCAAAGTTCGCGCCAGCGATGATCTGGTCTCGGAGCGCACGCAACTCGGCTTCTGCCGCGTCTTTGTCCGGATCGCCGGCGCGGCGAAAGAGGTTGTACACCAGCCTGCGTTCCGGACGCTGGCGGCGTTCGGGCTGCCGTTCGTAGCGCTCGCGGAGCTCGGCCTCGGTCGGAAGCTCGAGAGGCGGGAGGGTCGTGCGCAGCCATCGATCGACCGCGACTTCTCGCTCGCGTGCGCGTTTGCGGTTCAGGAACTCGGCGTCTTCTTCGGTGCCCTCGCGGCGGGCGTCCTGGACCAAGAGGCGTTCGGTTGCCAGATCGCGCACCAGGTCGCGGTAGGCGTCGAGGGACTGGGCGCCGAATGCTTGGCGTTCTTTGGGGGGCAGCGCGAGGATGGCCTGATCCACGTCGTCTCGGCTCACGGCACCGCCCGAGAACGTGGCCAGGATGTCGGGCGGCATGTCGACGGGCGGCTCGGGCGTTTCAGAGCAGCCGAGCAGCACTGCCGTGACCAACACGGGAGCGACGCGCGCGGACGCCGCGGCCAGCCAGCCGAAGGGCCGCATGCCGAGATGGCCCTTGGCGCTGGTCGGATCAGGTGTTGATTCGTTTCCGTTCAGGATGCTGGCTCCTCTTGCTCGTTCATCTGGCTCTCGTCCCAAGGGGCACCGCTCAGGAGCCGCCGGGCCTCCGCAGCCTGGGGACTGTTCGGTGCTGTGCTGAGGAGCATTCGACGGTAGCGCTCAGCGCTCGTGATGTCGTTGGCGTCCAAGGCGAGTGTCAGCAGCGCGAACTGCGCTTCGACGTAGCCCGGCGCGAGCGTCAGCGCGCGCTCGAAGTGCTGTCGCGCCGCGGCTGGTCCAGTGCGCTGCAGCATGAGGGCGCCGAGATTGAAGTGTGCCTTGCTGTAGTAGGGGTGGTCGGCGATCGCCTGCTCGAGCTCACGCTGCGCCCGTGGGAGGTCGCCGGCCCGTGCATGCCGGATCGCGAGATCGACCCGTGCGGGACCGAAGTGGGGGTCGATCGTGAGGGCTTCATCGATCGCTTCGATCGATCTCGTGGGGTCGCCCTGACGCGCATGCAGGCTGGCCAGATGCCAGTAGCCATTCGCGGTCGGCTGGCTGGGTAGATGCTCTTCCAAAAGGTCGATGGCGACCTCGGCCCGTCCGTCGTAGTAGAGGAACGATGAAAGCTGGAGCATCAGGGCCTGGTTCGACAACCCGCCTTCCCGCACGGCCTGGATGCGTTCGATGGTCTCGAGTGCATCGTCGATCTGGTTGAGATTGAGCTGCGCAACGGCTTTGAGCTCGAGGTAGTAGGCACTGTCCGGCGCGCTGGCGAGCAGGTTCTCGAAGAGGGGCAGCGCGCGGGCCGGCTCACCGGAGTTGAGAAAATGCTTGGCGGTGCTGACTTGGTTGACGTCACCGACGCGATCCTGGGGCGCGATCCCGCTGCCGTCGAGCCGTTCGTTGATGGTGACCGGTCCACCGCCGCCTTGCAGGTAGCCCAGGGCTTCGAGGCGTTTGCGCGTCTCAGGATCGACGTCGACGGAAGTCGAAGCGTCTTGGCTGGTGTGGGCCTGCAAGAAAGCGTCGAGACGCCGGTACATTCCCGCCGCGGCATCCGGTTCGAGGGCGGAGAGATCCATGCGCTCCCGCGAATCTTCTTCGAGGTCGTAGAGCTCGGGTCTCGGGCCGAAAATGTACTTGTACTGGCGGTCGAAGAGGACACGAAGCTCACCGAGTCCTTGGGACAGGCGCGGTGACAGCGTCTCTGCGTAGAGAGCGCTCGGAAAGCCCGCGACCGGGGCGCCCTTGCTCTCGATCAGCGGACTCAGGCTCTTCCCCTGCATGACTTCGGGGGCTTCGAGTTGGAGCAGGTCGAGAATGGTCGGCGCAATGTCTACCGTTCCGACTCGCTGGCCGATCGTCATGCTCTCTTGCTGGCCGGGCACGGAGATGATCAAGGGGACGTGCAGCGTCGAGTTGTAGAGCAAGGTCGAGTGTGTGTTCTCGTTGTGCTCGCCGAGCCCCTCGCCGTGGTCCGCGGTGACGACGACCAGTGTGTTGTCGCGCAGGTCGAGCGCTTCGAGCCGATGAAGCAGTGCTCCGAGGGCTTCGTCGGCAAAGGCGATCTCGCCGTCGTAGAGGTCGTTCGCGTAGAGCTCACTGTAGGGCGTCGGCGGTTCGTAGGGCTGGTGCGGGTCGAAATAGTGAACCCACGCGAAGAAGGGCTTGTCGCCGCGTTGCTCGAGCCAGGGGTAGATCGCTTCATTGACCAGGCTGGCGCGCCGCTCGTCGAAGAACAGGGTTCGCTTGGGAACGATCCGTTGTCCCCGCAAGTTCTCGAAGGCGACCGTGAAGTGGTCATCGTAGAGCTCGAAGCCCTGATCGAGCCCGAATTGGGAATCGAGGGGGAATGCGCCGACGGCGGCGCCCGTGTCGTAGCCGGCGGCGAGCAGAATCTCTGCCAAAGTCTCTTGCTCGGCACCGAGATTGAAAAGGCCGTTGTCGCGTACCCCGTGCGCCATGGGGTAGCGCCCCGTGAGGATCGTGCTGTGAGACGGAGCGGTGATCGGTGCCGAGGAGAATGCCCATTCGAAGCGAACTCCCTCCGCAGCCAGTCGGTCCAGGTTGGGCGTTTCGATCGTCTCGTTGCCGTAGCAACCGAGATGGTCGGCGCGCGTGGTGTCGAGCGTGACGAGGAGGACATTCCAAGCAGGAGGCTGTTCACCGCACGACACGAGCAGCAGAGTCCCCACGACAGAGACAAGGACCCACACGAGTCGTGATGAGGCTCCGATCGGGCCTCGAGTGGTCGACTGGTGGCGGTGCGAATGCATGAGCGGCGGGCATGCTACCGCACCTCGGTCGCCAGCATCTCGGTGTCGCCCCGGCGCGGTGCCGAGGCGACGCAGCGCGGTCATGACGAAGGCTGGCGGCGCCGAGATCGGGAGGGTACAGACGGCGACACAATTCGTAACACTCCGTCACGGGCTGCAACACGCCCGAGGTGATCGCGCAAAACCCATCCCGCACACTCTCCGGGTCATCGGGTGCTCATGGCGGGCACCGCGATTCGAAGGAGACAGCAGATGATGGATAAGGTATCTCGCATTCTCGCCCTGGTCGTTGTGACGGGCCTGATGGTGTGGGGCGGCGTCACGGTTGCGTCCGCGCACGGTGGCGGTGGCAAGAGCATGTGTGAGCTGAAGGCGACGCACGATCATCACGCGGTCGCGAGCCTGATTCGGGATCTCGATCTGCGCGACGAGCAACGGGCTCATCTCGAGACGATTCACGACAACCTGGCGCAGCTACCCTTCGGGGACGGTCATGCCGCGCACCTTCATCGATTGGTGGAGCACGTTCATCGCGGCCAGCTCAACAGCGGTGCGGTGCGCCAGATGGTCGACGAGCACGTCGAGCAGATCCGGCACGCCGCCTACCAGCTCGGCGACGGCCTGGTTGCGTTGCTCGACAGCCTCGACCGGGACCAGCAAGGTGTCCTGGACACCCACCTCGCGCACGTCGCGAAAATGATGGAGGAAAACGGCCACGGTGCCGACCACGGCCACGGTGCTGACCACGGCCACGGTGCCGACCACGGCCACGGTGCTGGCCACGGCCACGATCGCGGGCAGGAGTAGCCGAGCCCGAAGTATGGGCCGTGGCATGATCCGTCCATGACTCGCCTCTTGATGATCGATGACGACGAGAAGCTCGTCGCCCTGGTCGGTGAATACCTTCAGCCCCAGGGCTTCGAGCTCGTCGTCGCGCACGATGGTCACCGGGGATTGGCGGCGGCGGAGCGCGAAGAGCCGGCGCTGGTGATTCTCGACCTCATGCTGCCGGGGCTCGATGGTCTCGAGGTCTGTCGACGCCTGCGCCAGTCCAGCCAGCTACGGGCCAGCCAGGTGCCGGTCCTGATGTTGACCGCCCGGGGCGACGAGACCGATCGCATTGTCGGGCTCGAGATGGGCGCCGACGACTACTTGCCGAAACCCTTTAGTCCCCGGGAGCTGCTGGCGCGGGTACGGGCGATTCTTCGTCGCACTGGTGGAGCCGGAGAAGGCGGCAACCACGGTGCGGCGCGCGAAGCCGCCAACGCCCGTGTCGTCACCGGGCCGCTGGCGATCGATCCCGGGGCGCGACGCGTCACGTTGAACGATCGCGTCGTCGAGCTGACCACCGCGGAATTCGACTTGCTTCATGCGCTGGCGCGTGCCGCCGGACGCGTCTTGAGTCGCGATGAGCTGCTACAGCAGGTTCATGGCCCCGGTTGGGCCGCCTACAGTCGCTCGGTCGACGTGCACATCAGCCGGCTGCGCCAGAAGATCGAGCCAGATGCCCGGCAGCCCGCCCTGCTCAAGACCGTCCGCGGGGTCGGCTACATGCTCTGTCGCCTCGATGCGGCTGGTTACGGGGATTCACGGGGGTGAGATCGTTCCTCTTCGGCCTCAAGTTGGCGCTGATCTTCGTTTTCGTGTTGGGCAGCGCGCTCGTGGGCGTCTTGCTGGTCTTTCTCGACGTCGCGGGTCACGAGCTGATGGACGTGCTGATCCGTCTCAATGCCTACGACGGTGTCGAGACGGCGAAAGCGCTCGAGGCCAGGCTGGACGACCAGGATCTCGCTTCTGACTGGTTCGAGGCCGCATGGGTGGAAGAGCTCCTGCAGTCCGAGCGCCGGCGGTTCGGCATGCGAATGCGCATCGATCCCGGTGCGTCCTTCTCGGAGTCCTCGTCGCACCGCGACCCATCGCGTCGGATCCACGCTTCGCCGGTCGAGGTGGCGGGCCGAACGTGTACGGTTACCCACCTCCCGCGATTTCGGGTCCACGTACCGATCGGGCATCGAGGCGCCGTGATCGCGCACCTGGTGGTCGGGTACTCCGATCATGCCGCGGCAGTCCACCAAGCGTTCCATCGTGGCCTCCGGTACATCGGCCTGATCGGCCTGGTCGCGGTGATCGGTCTGACCATCTACCTCACCGTGCCACTTCGCCGCATGCGTCGGTCGATGGATCGCATTGCCGCAGGTGACCTCGCGCATCGCGTGGCCGTGCGCGGCCGTGACGAGGTGGCCGCCATGGCGGAGAGCTTCAACGCCATGGCCGATCGGATCGATAGTGTGCTCACGGGCCAGAAGGAGCTGCTGGCCGGTGTGTCCCATGAGGTGCGATCGCCCCTGGCACGGATGACGCTGCTCACCGAGCTGCTACGCGGCCAGGCGCCGGATGATCGGGTCGACGATCTCGAAGCCGAGATCGCCGCGGTCGACGCCCTGGTCGGCGAGTTGCTCCTGGCCAGCCGATTCGACCTCGGTGCCGAGCCTGTCACCCTCGCGGCCCAACCGCTCGGCGCGCTGATCGACGAAGCTTGGGGCCGTGTCGATGCCGAGCTCGACCTCACCGACCTGCGTCTCGAGCAGGCGCTGGCGCCGGATGCCGCGACAGTGCAGGTCGATCGTTCCCTGGCGGTTCGGGTCCTGCGCAACCTCTTCCAGAACGCGGCACGCTATGCCAAATGTGGCACTGTGACCGTTTCGGCATACCGGCGTGAGGATCGCGTCGTGATCGAGATCGCGGACGATGGTCCGGGTGTCGCGCCCGAGAAGCGCGAACGTCTTTTCGAACCCTTTTACCGTGGCGACGAGGCCCGCCCGCGGGATACCGACGCGGTCGGTCTCGGCCTGATGATCGTGCGCCGCGCGGTCGAAGCCCACGGCGGCACCGTCGCCGCCCATGCCGCGACCCCGCAGGGCCTGGCCATTCGTTTCGATCTGCCGGCGGTGTGAACCGGCGCGGGTAGCCGATCGTCCTTTGCTGAAGCCACGTGTTGCTGGAGGAATCGGCACGGATCGCGGAGGCTCGTGCAAGGAGGCGGGGGAACGGAACGGGTATGCTTCGGTCGCGATTCGCGCGCTCACCGTGGAGCGAGACCGTCACAAGCTCTGGAGTTCTCAATGCCGTCAGCTCGCCACCCCTCGCCGAGGCGCCGTCCGGGCCTGCTCGGACGTTTTTCGAAAGATCTTCTGGCCCTGATCGTGCCCGCTGCTGCTGTGGTCGCTGGTGTCGGGCTCCTCGGCTGCGCACCGAACGGCGCGAAGCACCTGGACTCCGGCGAGCCTTTGCAGCCACCGTCGGCATTTGCCGCGGTTGCCGATGATGCGGAGCGGTCCCAGGCGATGTTCGCGGAAGCTGCACGCGTTCTGCTTCATCCCCGTTGCGTCAACTGTCATCCCTCGGACGACTCGCCTCGCCAGCTCGACAGCAGCCGGATGCACGTGCCGCGGGTGACCCGGGGCACGAAAGGCGATGGTGCGGCCGGGCTGCGCTGTGCGTCGTGTCATCAAAGCGAAAACCTGTCGTTCACGCGGGTGCCTGGCGCTCCCCATTGGCAGCTCGCGCCGATCGAGATGGCCTGGTTCGGCAAGACGCCGCGAGAGGTCTGTGAGCAGCTCAAGGACCCGGCACGCAATGGCGGACGCGATGCCGACGCCCTGGTGGAGCACATGCGCACCGATCCCCTGGTTGCCTGGGGATGGGATCCGGGCGCGGATCGCGCGCCGGTGCCTGGCGATCAGAACACCTTTGCCGACCTGATTCGTGCCTGGCTCGATACGGGCGCCGTCTGTCCCCCGGACACGACGACGCCCGGGGCGGCTTCATGATCGCGTTTCACGTCAATGGTGAGGCGGTCCGCGTCGATGTCGATCCGGAGATGCCGCTTCTGTGGTGCCTGCGCGATCACTTGCAGCTCACCGGAACCAAGTATGGCTGCGGCGAGGCCTACTGCGGCGCCTGTGTGATCCATCTCGACGGCGAGGCCGTGCGGGCGTGTGTCACCCCGGTGGCGAAGGCGTCCGGTCGGCAGGTGACGACGATCGAGGGTTTGTCCGAACATGGCGACCATCCCGTGCAGCGAGCCTGGCGGGAAGAGAACGTGCCGCAGTGTGGCTATTGCCAGTCGGGCCAGATCATGAGCGCCGCAGCGTTGCTGGCCGAAGTGCCCGCGCCCACGGACGATCAGATCGACCAGTCGATGGCCGGCAACGTCTGCCGCTGCGGCACCTACGACCGCATTCGCAAAGCGATTCACCGGGCTTCGCAGGAGCAGGGCTGATGGCGCTCGAGAAGATTTCGCGACGCGAGCTGATGCGCCGGGTCGGCTGGACAGCCGGCGGTCTCACCCTGGGGGCGTGGGCCGGGAACCTTCCCTGGACGCCGGCGGCCCTTGCCCAAGACGTCCCGGCGGATGCGTCCCAGGCGTTCGACCCGAGCGTGTACCTCTCGATCGCCGAGGATGGCACCGTGACGGTCATCTGTCACCGATCCGAGATGGGGCAGGGAAGCAAGACCGGCCTTGCGGCTGTGCTGGTGGACGAGCTGGAAGCAGACTGGGATCGGGTCGAGATCCGGCAGGCAATCGGTGACGAGAAGTACGGCAGCCAGAATACCGATGGCTCGACCTCGATTCGCAACTTCTACCAGCCCTTTCGCGAGGCAGGAGCCGTGGCGCGCCAGATGCTGATCACCGCTGCCGCTGCGCAGTGGGGCGTGTCGCCACAGAGCTGCCGGGCCGAGGCGCACCAGGTGGTGCATCGGGCCAGCGGACGGCGTCTGGGCTACGGCGATCTCGCCCGCGCAGCCGCGGCGCTCGAGATTCCCGAGGTCGAGACGATCACGCTCAAGCCGGCATTCGAGCAACGCTTGGTCGGCCAACCGCTGCCGATCGTCGACCTGGATGACATGGTGACCGGGCGAGCCTCCTTTGGCCTCGACGTGCGACTGCCGGGGATGAAGGTCGCGCTCATCGCGCGACCGCCGGTGGTCGGTGGACGCGTCGCGACGCTCGACAGCAGCGCCGCTGAAGCGATGGCGGGCGTTCAGGTCTACACCTTGCCCGTTCCCGAGGGCGCGCCCGGTTTCCAGCCTCTCGGCGGTGTTGCCGTGGTGGCGCCCGACACCTGGACGGCGATGCGGGCGCGCCGCGCCCTGGTCATCACGTGGGACGACGGCCCCCATGGCGGCTACGACACCGAGGCCTACCGCCAGACGCTCGAGGTCACGGCGCGCCAGCCCGGAGAACCGGTACGCGTGGTCGGCAACGTCGACCACGCGCTCGAAGGTGCGGATCAGCGGCACGAAGCCGACTACTACGCACCTCATCTGGCCCAAGCCCCGATGGAGCCTCCCTGTGCCACGGCCCACGTGCATGACGGCATCTGCGAAGCATGGGCACCGACCCAGAATCCCCAGGCTGCGCAGAGCCAAGTCGCTGCGACCCTCGGCTTCGAGGTCGCGCAGGTCACGATTCACGTGACCCTGCTCGGCGGTGGTTTCGGCCGCAAATCCAAGCCTGACTTCATCGCCGAAGCCGCGTGGCTGTCCCAGGAAGTCGGGGCGCCGGTCCAGGTGGTGTGGACCCGTGGGGATGATCTTCGCCACGGCTACCTGCACGCCAACAGCGCGCAGCACCTCGAAGCCGGTCTGTCAGCGGACGGCAAGGTCGTGGCGTGGCGTCATCGTACGGTCTTTCCGTCGATCAGCACGACCTTCAGTGCCGACGCCAAAGCGCCGAGCAACGGTGAGATGGGGCTCGGCCTCGCCGATTTGCCGTTCGATATTCCCAACCTCGCGATCGAGCGTGGGGAGGCGCGGGCGCATGTCCGCATCGGCTGGCTTCGCTCGGTCTGCAACATCTACCACGCCTTCGCGATCGGTTCGTTCATCGACGAGCTGGCCGATCGTGCGGGGCGCGACCCCCTGAGCCTGTGGCAAGAGCTGATCGGCCCGGCACGCGAGGTCGACTTCGGCGAGGTCGAGATCAGCAACTACGGTCAGCCCTTGACCGTGCACCCCGTGGACACCGGGAGGCTGCGTCGGGTGCTCGACGCGACAGCGGAAGACGCTGGCTGGGGGCGCGACATGGCGACCGGGAGCGGTCTCGGCATTTCCGTACACCGCTCGTTCCTGAGCTATGTGGCGGTGGCGGCGGCAGTAACGGTGACGGCCGGCAAGCTGCGGGTCGACGACGTGTGGATCACGATCGACTGCGGCACCTATGTCAATCCCGACCGCGTGCGCGCGCAGATGGAAGGCTCGGTGATCTACGGCCTGAGTCTGGCCTTCTACGGCGCCATCGAAGCAAAAGACGGCGCCATCGTGCAGCAGAACTTCGGCGACTACCGGGTGCTGCGCCTGCACGAAACGCCACGCATTCACGTGCGCTTGATGCCCAGCCAGGGCCTGCCCGCGGGCGTTGGCGAGCCGGGTGTGCCACCGGTGACGCCCGCGGTCACCAACGCCCTCTTCGCCGCCACCGGCGAGCGCGTTCGTGAGCTGCCGCTGAGCAAGGCGGGCTGGGTCTGAGCCGTGGCCGAGAATCGAACGACGTTCTGCCCATGACCCCTGGCGCAGGGATACGATAGGCCCATGCCCGAATCCCACGTGTCCGACGCTGCGCCACGGCTCGCGGCCCGCTGCCGCGGCCTGGTCAAGCGTTACGGCGACTTGGTGGCCGTCGACGGTCTCGATCTCGATGTGTCGGCGGGGGAGTGCTTGGGTCTTCTCGGTCCCAACGGCGCGGGCAAGACCACC
>CALFAM010000317.1 GCA_937948815.1 uncultured bacterium | reverse complement strand
TCTTTGGCCTGCGGCGGTCAAACTTCTACCAGGCTCCGGCCGTAGGTAGATTGGCTGCCCGTTCGGGGCTCCCAACCCTCCACCCGCGACCAGGACTTCATCGTGACCTCCGCACCGACTGTTGCCGTCGTCTTGCCCGCTCCGCGCCAGGCGCAACGCGAAAAGCTGATCTTGCTGGCGCTGCTCTACGTGGCGCAGGCCATCCCTTTGGGCTTCTTCACCGTTGCGCTGCCGGCGATTTTGCGCCAGCGGGGCGTCGGGCTGGCGCAGATCGGGCTGGTGGGAGCACTCGCGCTTCCCTGGCTACTGAAATTTACCTGGGCACCGCTGCTCGACCGCTTCGGGTCGACGCGACACGGCCACTTCCGATCGTGGATCGTGCCGCTGCAGTCGCTGTCGGCCCTTATGGTCGCTGTTCTCGCACTGCTCGATCCTACCGAGCAACTCCCCGCGATTCTGGTGGTGGGCGGGCTCTTCATGTTGCTTGCCGCCACCCAGGACATCGCCACGGACGGTCTGGCGGTCCACAACCTGAGCCCGGACGAGCGGGGACCGGCAAACGGCCTTCAGGTGGGGGGCTACTATCTCGGCCTGATTCTCGGCGGCGGCGGCGTCTTGATGGTCTTCGATTCCCTGGGCTGGCGCGGCACACTGCTGGCGATTGCCGGTGTGCTTTGTCTGCCGCTGGTGGCGGCACTGCGCTTCCGCGAGACACCGCGAGGGGGAGAGCGGGTTGCCGGAGCGCGTGCGGGCTTCCGCAGCCTGGCGCGCTTCTTTCGGCGGCGCGCCCTGGGCGGCTGGCTGCTTGTCGTGGTGGTCTTTCGCGCTGCCGAGACTGCGGCACTCGCCATGTTCAACCCGATGCTGGTCGACCGCGGCCGCTCCCTCGAGGAGATCGGCGTGCTGCTCGGCGTGGTGACTGCGGCCGCGGCATTCGCCGGCGCCGTGGTCGGCGGTGCCACCATCCGCGCGCTCGGCCGCAGGCAAACGCTAATCGTGTCGATGCTCGCGGTCAGCGCTGCCGTCGCCCTGATGATTCTGCCGGCTCTCGACAGCACCAGCGGGGGCTGGATGCTCTTCGCCTGCGCCGCGGCTGTCGCCTTTACCGGCGGCGCTGCCACCGCAGCGCTCTACACGAACATGATGGACGCCTGCAGCGCCCGTACTGCCGCCACCGACTTCACCTTCCAACAGTCCATGGCTGCGGGTGGGCCGATCGTCGCATCGGTGCTGAGCGGCATCATCGCCACGGCCGTCGGCTACGGCGCATTCTTCGCGCTCGTGGCGATTGCCGCCGCGCTCACCGCACTCCTGGTCGCACGGGCTCCTGTGCCACAAGACATCCAGAACGACACGGATTGATCCCGCCCGGGCTCCGCGCGGCCGACAGACAGCGTGGCTCGAGGACGGTATTGCCCAAAGACGGGGCAAGCCCGCCTCGACATTGGGCGCTTTGGAGGCCTTCCAGCTCGCCACCACGGCCTCCGGGGCAAGCGATGAGCGCAATCCGTGCTTGGTACGCGCTTTGAACCTCAGGGAGCGACTCGGCAACCGTGTCGCACGAGGAGCGTCCTCCGCGCGCGGGCCAGACGACGATTCGACTTGGAGATTCCATGAATCTTTTGATGCGCAGCCACGCCCGCTTCCTGTCACCTGGTCAGAAGGCGCTCATGAACATCCTGCTCGCTGCACTCATGGTGCTGGCTACGGGCTGCAAGATCGAAATCCTGGCCGGCCCCACGGAGGTCACGATCGGCGATACGGTCACCTACACGCTCGAGCTTTCCGAAGGATCGACCGACAGCACCCTTTGGTTGGTCGCAGACGTGCCGCCCGGATGGCGATTCGTCTCGGCGTTCTTCGAAGGTGAGAGCAGCGGCACCCCGGTCTCGGGTTTCGGTGAGCAGAGCCCTTCGGGCGGGCCTTGTGGAGACGACGATCCATTGGGCGGCCGGCGTGTCCGCATTGTCGCCCAGCCCATCAGCCTCTCGAGTGGCGATACGGGCACGGCCGAAGTAACGTTCGAGATCCTCGACCAACCGACCGATCCCTACCAGATCCGGTTCAGCTTCGGCGGCTCGACGACAGGGTTCGGTGGCGAATGCTCGCCACCGGCGGTGCGCACGATCAATCCAGAAGGCAATGCGCTGATGACCTTCGCGCAGGTCGTGTTCAATGATGATCCTGGCATCGAGCTCATGGGTTCCCCGGATGCTGTGATCGTGACCGACGATGGGCGCCATGTGATCGTTGCCTCGCGCGAAGACAATGCCCTCAACGTCTTTACGCGACAGGCTGACACGGGCTTGCTGGCCTTCCAGGGCGCCTATGGCCATACCGATCCCGGCGACGGCCTTCTCACCTTGTCTGACCCTCTAGACGTGATCGTCACACAGGACGGGCGCCACTGCTATGCGGCATCGCCCGGAAGCAGCGCGATCGTGGCATTCGAGCGCGATCCCGCCACGGGAACCTTGACGTTCATTGGGGCCTACCAAAACCAAACAAACGGCATCTCGGCCCTGGAAGGTGTCAACAACCTCGCAATCAGCGCGGACGACGCCTATCTCTACGCAACCGCATCACTCGACAATGCCGTGGTGGTGTTCGAGCGAGATACCAACACGGGAGCACTCAACCTGGTCGAAGAGCTCATTCACGGCCAGGGCGATGTCGGCATCCTGGAAAGTGCCGGACAAGTCATCGCGAGCCGGGACAATCAACACATTTACATTCGCGCCGTCGAGTCCGACTTCTTCCGTCAATCAGCCATCACCGTATTTGAGCGCGATCCGGCCAACGGTCGGCTAACGCTGGTGGACGTCACCCTCGGCTCATCGCTTCCGGAGTCCGGGTTCCTATTCGATTTCGAGCTGATTCGAAGTGGCGCGCAGATCTACGCAACGAGGGATGATGCGGTGATGCGCTTCGATCGCGATGCCGCGACCGGCATCCTCACCTTCGTCGACAGCCGGCCGAACCGCCTCGGCATTCTTGCCACCGGCGGGATCGCGCTCGGTGATCGCGGGCGAAACATCTACACAGCCGGCCGCGACTTTGTATTCGGCTACGAACGATTCCCGAACAGCGGATCCTTTTTCTTCTCATCGCTGCACTTCGAGACCGACGGCCAGCCACCCAACCAGGGGCTGGAGAACCCACAGAACATGGCAATCTCGCCCGACGGCGACCATCTCTACGTCACGAGCAACAGTGATCGCGACTCGGTTGCCGTCTATCTGCTCGATGCGGTTCTCACCGATGACTTCGAGTCTGGGGATACCGCGCGATGGTCCAAGACCGTCCCATGAGGGCATGACCGCACCGCCTAGATGATCGCGCGGCGTGGCGGGCGACTTCGAATTCGCAGGCTGCTACGACTCCGTGAGGAGTCTGACCGACGGCGCCGCGCCCTGATCTGGGGCGCGGCGAGCCAACTCGCGATCGAAGGTCGCGAAGCTGTGTGCATCGGCGCTCGAGGCGAGGTGCAGGGCGCCAGCGAAGTCCATACCGCCTGCGTACCAGTCCAGGGCTCGCAAAACTTCCGCACGGTCCTCGACGTGGAGGTTGCGCAAGCCGAGAAGCTTGCGGATGCTCTCGCCAATAATCTCGCGCGATAGCTCATAGGCGTAGCGAAGAACCCATTCGAGCTCGAAGAGGACGGTCTTGGGCAGCCAGAGGCTTTCCGTCGCCATGATGGCTGCCGCGAGCCGAAGCTCCTCGGCATCGTCACGAACCAGAACACGAACGAGAACATTGGTATCGACGGAAATCATCCGCGGGCCCTCGCACCTCGCGCGATGGCAGCTTCCATGTCGTCAAGGCTTCGGCGCGGGCCGTCGTAGCCGGTGCATCCCAGGACATCGTCGAGGGTGGTGGCGGGGACGTCGTCGATTCGCCGGAGGACGACGATGTCCCCGCGGTCTTCCACTGTCAGCTCGGACCCGATGGTCCATCCCTTTCGGTCCCGAATAGCCTTGGGCAGGACAACTTGACCTTTGGATGAGAGCTTGGTCTTCATGATGATTGATGGGTCTTCACCCGGGTATCAGTAAGATTCCGGTAGGTTGCCGCCCAGTCGGCTTCGCCGCGCAGCATCAGCAGCTCGGAACCGCGCCAGCGCTTGCCCGGTCAAGGACCGTTGCGGAACCTGCATGTTGCAGTCGCGTCAAATGTGATGAGCATCCGGTGTCATATGCCGACCCCGGGCTCAAACCTAGATTCTAGGCGAACTTTGTCTGTCCTGTTCCGATTGATCAACAGTGTGCTGTGCTTTTCCGTACAAAGACGTACCGAACCCGGCCAGACAGTCGCGTACTGAGTTGCTGGCCATGAGTTGTACGTGCCGACTTGCCTCACGGCTTGACCTTTCCGAGGAGCGCTCAACATGGGACGTTTGCTTCAGGATCTCCGCTTCGCGCTTCGCGTTTTGCGCAAACGCTGGGCGTTTACGACCCTCGCGCTGGTCTCCCTGGCACTCGGCATTGCGGCCAATACGATCATCTTCAGCCTGATCAATGAGGTCTTTCTCGAGCCCCTACCGATCCATGAGGCCAGCCGGGTGGTGTCGATCGAGACGGCCGATGCGCGGGCGGGTTCGGGCAATCCACTCTCACACCTGAACTGGGTCGACATCCGTGAACAGAACGAGAGCTTCGCCAATGTTGCAGGCTATGACTTCTGCGGCCTATCGATCTCGACCGGCACAGGCGACCCGACGATTCATGCCGGCTTGATGGTCTCGGGCAATTACTTCGAGACCCTCGGCGTGCAGCCGGGGCGCGGGCGCTTCTTCTCGGCCGCGGAAGACGAGGTCCCTGGGCGCGACCCGCTCGTGGTTCTTCATCATGACTTCTGGGCCGACGAGATGGGCGGTCGCGACGAGGTGATCGGCACGACCATCCGGATCAACCGGCAGCCGTTCACCGTGATCGGTGTGGCACCACCGGGCTTCGATGGCTTGAACATCGGCTTCGAGCCCGTGGCCTGGTTGCCGATGGCGATGAACCGCACCATCCGTCCCGACCCGGAGATGAACTGGTACGAGCAGCGCCGGGGTCTCTTCCTCTTCGCGTTCGGACGGCTCGCCCCGGGCACGAGCATCGACCAAGCCGCCGCCAACCTCGACGTTCTGGCCCAGCGACTCGAGGAGACCTATCCGGACGACAACCAGGGCCGCGGGATCGGGGTGCGACCGATTCTCGAGACCACGTTGTTCAACCGCGACGCCACCACCCGCAGCTCGGCGTTGCTGATGTCTGCCGTCGCCATCGTCCTGCTGATTGCCTGCGCCAACGTGGCGAGCCTGCTGCTCGCCCAGGCGAGCGAGCGACGCAAAGAGATCGCGCTGCGCCTGGCACTTGGCGTGCGGCGCGGGCGGCTGATTCGCCAGCTACTCACCGAGAGCCTGCTGATCGCCGGTACCGGTGGCGCCCTCGGGGTGGCGTTGGCAGCCATCGCCCGCGGACCGCTGAGCCGCGGGCTCGGCGCCCTGCCCGGTGGCGGCAACCTCGCCCTCGACCTCCGGCTCGACGGCACCGTTCTGCTCTTCACGCTCGGCCTTTCGCTCCTCACGGGCATTCTGTTCGGGCTCTGGCCCGCGCTCCAATCCTCGCGCCCGGAGCTTGTTGGCACGCTCAAGGATTCGGTTGGCGATGCGCTCGCACCCGGGCGCAGGCTCACGGCCCGGCGGGTTCTGGTGATCGGCCAGCTCGCGCTTGCGGTGGTGTCGCTGGTCGGCGCGGCGCTCTTCGTTCGTAGCCTCGGCGCTGCTCTCGAGGTGGAGCTGGGCTACTCGACCGACGAGCTGGTCGCGCTCGGTTTCAACGTCGGTCTGTCGGGCTACTCCGCGGAGGAAGGTGAGCAGTTCTTCCGCCGCGCGGAAGAGGCCGTTTCTGCCCTACCCGGCGTGTCGCGCGTGGCCCTGGCCCAAGGCGCGCCGCTCCAGGGAACGCTGCTGCGATCGGTGATCCTCGAAGGCGAGAATCCAGAGCAGCGAACCTACGTGCAGGTGAACAACGTGGGCCCTGGGTACTTCGAAACCACGGGTGTGCGGATCGAAGCCGGGCGTGGCTTTTCCGAGCAGGACCGCGCGGGGCAGGTCGGGGTCGTGATCGTCAACCGCACCATGGCCGAGAAGTACTGGCCGGGCACGGATGCCGTGGGCAAGCGCTTCTCGTTCTTCGGTATGGATCCGGTCGAAGTGATCGGAATCGCAGCCGTCGCCAAGTACAACAATCCAGCGGAAGATCCGCAGCCTTACGCGTACCTGCCCCTGCTGCAGCAATACGTCACCGGCGTCAACGTGCTGGCACGCACGGAGGGTGATCCCGATGTCGTGCTGCGGGCAGCCGAGCAGGCGATTCGTGGTCTCGACCCGGACCTCGTGATCAATGCCCGGACCGTTTCGGGCGCGGTGAGCACGGCGCTCCAGGGTCAGCAGACGACGGCGGTGATGCTCGGCGGATTCGGCGGCGTCGCGCTGGTTCTCGCGGCGATCGGCATTTACGGCGTCATGGCCTTCGCGGTCCGACGGCGGCGGCGAGAGATCGGCATCCGCATCGCGCTCGGCGCCGAGTCATCGAGCGTGGTCGGCCTGGTGCTGCGCGACGGCGTTCGCCTCGCCATCATTGGCCTGGCGACGGGCGTGCTCGCCGCCCTGGGCCTGACCCGCCTCGCGAGCCAGCTTCTCTATGTGTCACCGAACGATCCAATCGCCTTTGTGAGCACGGTAGGCCTATTGCTCTCGGTTGCGATCGTTGCCTGCCTGATTCCCTCGTGGCGCGCCGCGCGCGTCGACCCGATCCAGGCGCTGCGCAACGACTAGCGCAGCGCCGGTTGACTCAGACGACGTGGCGACGCCGCATGCGCCGCATCGCCACGAGGCCGCCAAGGCCCAGCAACGTCGCCAGCGCGATCATCGCCCCGCCGCCCAACGTGGGGATGGGCAGGCCGCCTGCGGACCCTCGCCAGCTTCCGGCCACCGTCGAGGTGCCTGCCACATCGAGGGTGATTTGATCGCACGGCGCGAGAGGTGCCGGCCCGATGCCAGACTGGTCGAACGGCCCGGAGGGGCCGAAGCTGTCGAGCACCTCCAGCGGATCGCCAGGCGACACGCCGGATTCTCGAAGCGAGACTTCCCAGGTGACGATCTCACCCACGCTGTTGGTGGCGACTTGGAATCGGCAGAGGGTGGAGTTACCCAACGAGCGCACCTGCACACCGTCCTCGAATGTCATGCTGCTCAGCGCGAAGCCGATCTCGGTCAAGGGTAGGTTTCGGGGCAGGGGTGCGGGCAGCTCAATCGAGCCAAGAATCCGCTGCCCGACCGCAAAGGGCGGAGTTGCCACGGTGAATGGCTGCGCTTCGTACGTGTAGACGGTCGGCACGGGCGGCAGCATCGGGCCGCTCCAGGTACCCGGCGCGGCCGAGAAGGCGAAGGGGTTCAGCACGCCGTCCCCGCACGCGGTCGGGTTGGCCGGAAGCTCGCCCGCCTGGTCGCTAATGCCCACCGTAGACGTGGTCGCGAGCGCACGCTGTGGGTCGCCAACCATGGGCGTGGGCGCCTCCCGCAGCGCAATGCTCCAGGCCACGATGGCCCCCGTGGTATCGGTCGTCACTCGGAAGGAACAAACCGTCGAATCGGCTCGTGTTCGCGTCTGGACGCCGTCGTTGAAGCTGAAGTCTTGCACCGCGAACGAGAGGTCACGATCGACGACAAGCGGAGGCAGCCGGTCCGAGAAGACCACCGAACCTGCGACCCTATCCCCGACACTCCAGGGCGGATCGGCGGTGGTGAACGGCGTACCCATGTAGTCGTAGGCTGTCGGAACGCCGGGGATCGAAACCGTCCAGCTTCCGCCTCCTGTGTTGCTGGCCGAGGCGGTCAGGTTGATCGTGTCACAGGGCGTACCAGCCGCTGGCCCGGTTCCAACCTGGTCCCCTGCCGGCTCCGAATCCAGAACCCGCTGTGGATCACCCGGTGCCGACGGCGGCGCCTCGCGCACGGCGACCTGCCAATCGATGATGTTCCCCTCCGCGTCGGTTGCGACCGAGAATCGACAGACCGTCGAGTCGGCTTGCGTTCGCGTCTGGACGCCATCGTTGAAGGCGAAGGCGGTCAGCACGTCGGTGATCGGTGTCAGGGGCAACGACGGCGCGAGCGGCACGGGCAAGCTGAAGTTACCGGTGATCCGATCGCTCGTGGTGTAGGGCGGATCAGCCTGGGCAAAGGTATTCCCTTGGTAGACATAGGTCGTGTCGGCCCGAGCCGCGCTCCACGCGGGCAGCAGCGCGATCCCGAGCAGACTCGGGGCGATCCATCGGCACAAATGCTTCATGGTGAGTTCCTCTCCTCGACGGTATTGGCACACCCCAATCCCCTCTTTGGTGTGCCCGGCGGCGACAATCGCGCAGATCATACCGCCCAGGACGATCTTGCCGTGCGCCCCGCAGTGTGGCCCAGTCGAAGTGAAAGACTGGACCACGAGAAGGAAGAGCAGCGATGTGGAAGAACCGATTCGCCGAGGAGCAGATCACTCGCGTGTTTTTTTGGGGGGGGCCAAAGCTGGTCATCGCGTCCAGGACGTGTGCCGCGAGCGCGGCCTTTCGAGGGCACGTATGGCCGATGGAAGACCACGTGCAACGGCCTTGTGTTGCGGGACGGCGTTCGCCTCGCCATGATCGACCTGGCGACGGGCCTTGTCGCCAACTAGCTTCTCTACAGGTCACGGAGCGTCGCGATCGCCTTTGTGAACACAGTAGACCGGTTGCTCTTCGTTACAACCGTGGCCAGTCTGATTCCCTGCGCACACTGGAAGCCGTGGCGCGCGACGCGGGCAGCGCTGGCGAAAGGGCCCGCATGGAGCTCGAGGGGCGCTGCCCATGGCAGCTCAGCGCCCCCCTGACAAGCTCAATCGCTCAGTTGTATTCGCAGGCACCGGTGATCTCGACATCCGCGAGACCGGGTAGCGTCCATGAAATACAGTTCGAAAGGCAGCTTCCGTTTTCGCTCCCGTTCGTGCACGACCCGCCCACGTTCACACAGCTGCAGAGCGGATGCCGGAGCAGCTGAAGGTCAGCCAGCCAGTTCTGGGCGGTGCCCATCGACGAGAAGAGGACGCCACGCTGATCGAGGCGGAGACGATCCGTAACCTCGATGAGCCCGCGCAAGCGGCTGTCACGGGCCAAGGCACTCGCTTCGCTCATGTCTTTGGCCTCGAGCGCTCGCACAGAGTTGACGAGCTCTTGGCCGAGCGGGCTCTCGGCGAGCACAGGATCCTTTTCCAACAAGCTCTCGACCGAGGAAACGACCTGCTGGTGCAGAGCCGATGCATCATTGGTATCAATCAGAGGATAGAAGCAGACCGGGGAGACCTCTGGGCTGGAAGGCCAGCCTTCGACCGACGTTGTAGAAGCAAACGCGAACGGCGTCGCGAAAATGGCTGTGGCAACGAAACTCAGCACGATCAGCTTGCGCATGGGATTCTCCAGGTTGAAGATCTCGGGTGAAGCCAACAAGCCACTTTAGCCTGCGGCCAACCATTACGTCTTTCTCTACTTAGATTGACCGCAAGCGGAACCCAAAATCCCTCAACGAAGCATGGAACAATCACATTGGGAGCAAGGCCAAGCACGGCCACCACGAAGCTCACTACGGTCCGACGGGCCCAACACGACGGTTGCCAGTGAACCTCTCGCAACCCATCACAAGGCATCTCAAGGGTCGGGCGATTGCGCGTCGCACCCAGTTGCTAGCGGTGCGTGGTGACCGGAGGGACTTTCACTCCCCGTGGTACTACCATGGGGAGCACTTCACTCGACGGAACCGACGGCAGGTTCCATCATCCCCGAGCACACCCGATGAGCCAATCAGACGATCAGAAGCGATCCGCCCGATCACGCCGAGTCACGTTCGCTTGCCTTGCCCTCGCGCTTGGCCTGCTCACACCAATGGTCGGAAGCACCCTCGATCTGGTGGGGGTCAATCTAGCTGGCGCGGAATTCGACCACGGCACATTCTGGCCGACATCCGAGGAGATCGATTACTTCCACGGCAAGGGCATGAACGTCATTCGCCTTCCCTTCCGCTGGGAACGGCTCCAGCCCGCGCTCTACGGAGACTTCGATTCGGGACAGCTCGCGGGCCTCGATTCCTTCGTTGCCGAGGCAACAGCGAAGGGTCTTCAGGTCATTCTCGACCCGCACAACTACGCGCGCTATGGCGGCCAGCTCATCGGGAGCGCACAGGTACCCGACAGCGCCTTCGCCGACCTCTGGACGCGCCTTGCCGAGCGCTTTCGCGACGATCCGCGGGTCATCTTCGGCTTGATGAACGAACCGAACACCATGCCGACCGAGCAGTGGCGCGTGAGTGCCAATGCCGCGATCGCGGCGATCCGGGCCACCGGCGCAGCGAACCTGATCCTGGTCCCCGGGAACGCCTGGACCGGCGCGCACAGCTGGACGCAGAGCTGGTACGGCACGCCCAACGCTGTCGAAATGCTGAGCATCCAAGACCCCGTCGACAACATCGTCTTCGAGCTGCATCAGTACTTCGACAGTGACTTCTCCGGCCTCTCACCCGTCTGTACGCCGGGTCATGGCCCCGCCCAGCTCGAGTCCGTCACGAGCTGGCTGCGGACCCATGGCTTCCGGGGCTTTCTCGGCGAGTTCGCGGGGGCGGACAATCCAGCCTGCCGCACCGCGATCGAGGATGCCTTGGGTTACCTGGAAGCCAACGCGGATGTCTGGCTGGGTTGGACCTGGTGGGCAGCGGGACCGGAGTGGGGGGAGTACATTTTCACGCTGGAGCCGACCGACGACTTCATGATCGATCGGCCGCAGATGCAGTGGCTCCAGCCCTTCTTGAGCCTGTTCAGCGATGGTTTCGAGTCCGGCGATTCGGGGGCCTGGTCTGCAGTGGTGCCCTGATCGCCGGACTGCCATCACCGTGACGCGGTCACGGGGTCGGGCTCATCGTTCCTCGATGCGAACGCTGCCACTGAACGTTTCGAGATCGATGCGGCCGTCGCCACGGCCAAGCGTGAACGAAAGGCTGGCGCCGGACCCGTAGCGACGCTCCTCGGCGGCCGGCCCGAGATCGTTCGTGATCCGACCACTCTGGGACGATGCGTCGATCTCCGCCGAAGCGTCCCGGTCGAGGCGGAGGGTGATCGAGCCACTGTGACTGCTCGCCGACAGGTCAGGGGCGGCGCTCAGCGCGTGATCGATGACGATGGGTGCCGAAACGCTCTCGACATCGACCTCTTCGCTGCCTTCCGTGCCGAGGTCGATGCGGCCGCTGACCGAGCTCGCCTTGACGGAGCGAATCGTGCCACGAAGCTCGAGCTTGCCGCTCACCGTCGAAGCGTCGACCGTCTCGGTTTCGACATCGATCATCACGGTCCCGCTGACCGACGAAACATCGACGGATTCAGGCCGGCCCTCGAGCTCGATGCTTCCGCTCACCGTTTCGAGCTCCACGATTCCCATGAGATCCGACGCCGATTGTGACGCACTGACTGTGCTGGCCTCGATGCGGCTCGTCATCGGCACCATGATCTCGAGATCCGCGCTCAGCTCGCGACGGCGGCGCGAGGTCTCGCGCGGCAGCTCGACGTCGACCACGATCCGTGAGCCGCGAGACTCGACGGTCACGGCCTCGACATCGTCGCCGACCGTTCCCTCGACCGAAACCTCGTCTCGATTCCAACCGCGAACGATGATCGATCCTGCCACGTTGTTGATCTCGATGCTGTCGTTCGGATCGACATCCAGGCGCTCGGAAACGGCGCGATCCGCAAGAGCGGGGAGCGCTACGGCCAGACTCAAAGCAAGACCGAGAGTGATGCTGCGGGGCTGCTGAAACATGATGGTTCTCCTCCGGGCGGCAGTTCGTTCCACCGCCAGATTCCGTCTCGTGACGTATTCCGACTCAGGCTGATGGGGATGCGCTGCACACCTGGCAGCCGACAATCCCCTCGGTCACTTTCCGTGGGCCGAGGTCGTTCGTCCGGTCGTGCGCGCCGAGTCGACAGACGGTGCCATCGTGTGTCCCACGTATCGTGAGACGCCGGAACGATCGCGGAGGTTGGAAACGTTGCGCGAAGAATTTGCGGGCCGACTTCGCGCGGAAGGCACGATCACTGACGGAAGTGCACGAGCAGGGTCACGCTCGACGTGACAGCCATGCCATTTGCCATGGCCGGGACGAATCGCGTCTCTTGGGCGGTGCGGAGCGCTGGCTCGTCGAAGGCACTGTTGGTCGGCCGGCGAAGGGCTGCTGAGGTGACCCGTCCCTGCTCGTCGATCCAGACCCGGACCGGCACCAAACGTTCCGCACGCGTGCTGCTCCCGACACCGAGGGGATAGCGTGCGCTCGGACTGTTGAGCCGACGCGGCGGCGACGATTGACGGGTGAGGCTCGAGCCGATGCGCGGCACCGGTCGCGGCGTGGGCCCTGGCGCGATTCGGGACGCGAGCCGAGGCGCGGAACGGGATACAGGCTCGGGCCCCGGGCGCAGCGCTCGCGGACGGTCCTCGTCAACGCGGTTGCGGCGGTCGGCGGACCGGTCGATCAGCCGACGTGGGGGAGGAGAGGCAGCACGCCGGCCATCAGGCTCGCGATCGTCTGCTCGCTCCGAACGTGCTGGGACCGGTGAGGACGCGTCGCCTCTCGGCTCGGAGGCGGCGGCCCGCTTCGCCGCCTCGACCTTCTGCCGCATGGCTTCGAGGTCTCGCTCCATCCGGGCACGCAACTCGCTCTCGACATCGGCCGCGCGCGCCGCCACCAAGCTGTCGACCTCTTCGGAGGCTGCCTCTGTTGCAGAGCGGCTCGCGGTCGAGCCGGCAGTGATTGCAGCATCGGGCGACGGCCCATCAGCGTCGCCCAGGCGGTTGGCGAGCCATGGTCGCCCCCATTCGTAGGCACTGTAGATCGCCGCCACGGCCAGCACGATCACGGCCACGGCTCTGCCGCGGCTACGCCGTACCGATTGCGCCCCGCCCTCGCGAAACGTCATCGCAGAAAAGCTCCTTCTCGTCTGCGCTCAGGCTACCAGGAATCCGCACCATCGGCGCAGTCGATCGGGCACGCGTTCCACGACACCGTGCGACCGCAAGCCAGCCTGTGAGAAGGTCTCAGCCAGAGCAGCTTCGCTTCGGGTACATTTCGCATCGTCAATATCGTCGGTGCCATGGGGGCCGGTGCAGCATGGCACTGACTTTCGACGCTTCTGGAATCCCGAGCCCCCTCCGAGCGAGCCCGGGCAGGCTTAGCGTCCCCTTCGATCAAGGCGCTCACGGCGGTCGTCGAGAAGGCTACGAAATCCAGATCCGGGCAACGCTACGTATAGGTCTCGGTACGAAAACGTTCAGACCCTGATCAGCTGACTGTCCGTTCCCTTCGGAGCTCACTACGATGTCGACCCGCCGACTCGCTACGTTCGCTTGCTGCCTACTTTCCGTCACGATCTACTCCATCGCCACGGCGCCCATGGCCGCGGCAATGGACTCGAGCGCCCAGTGTACGGCCACCTTCGACGCCATCTGGAGCGCTGGCACTCATCCCACCGAGTTTCCGCCCAACGCGCACTTCTCCGGCCTGATCGGCGGCACCCATGGTGACCAGGTGGTGTTCTGGGAGCCCGCCGGACTGGCAACGCCTGGCATCAAGCTGATGGCCGAGACCGGCGCCAAGTCCTTGCTCCAGGGAGAGGTCGACGACGCCATCAATGCCGGCACCGCTGCGGCCGTCGTTTCCGGCGGATCCATCGCCGTGTCTCCCGGCAGTGTCGCGGTCGACTTCGACATCGACCTGGACTTCCCATTGCTCACCCTGGTCTCGATGATCGCCCCGAGTCCGGACTGGTTCGTCGGCGTTCATGGCCTCGGCCTGTTCGAAGACGGCCAATGGATCGATCAGATCGTCGTCGACCTGCCGCCGTACGACGCGGGCACGGATTCCGGCATCACTTTCCTGTCGGGCGACGCCCCGACTGTTCCGCCAGAACCCATCGAGCAGATCTCTGGCCACCCCTTCATTGGCGGAACTTCGATGGGCACGTTCACGATCGACTGCACCAGCTCACTGATTTTCGCCGATGGTTTCGGCGACGGCACCACCAGTGCCTGGAGCGCCACGGTTCAGTAGCTGGCGCGGTGTGCAGCCGCTGGCCTCGCCAGCGCGCGGGTATGGTCGGAGCTGTGCGCGCTGCTCAGCCGCCGCCCGAGGTGGCGGCCACGGACTTGGCGAGCAGTGCGATCTGCCCACCATGGTAGGTGTTGTGCTGCAACACGCCGAAAAGCAGGCCGCGTAAGGTGGGGTCCATGCCGTCTACGGCATCGTCCAGTCGCTGATCGTCGAGGTCGCGGATGATGCCATGGAGGCGAAGATGGGCGGCTTCGAGAGCCGCTCGCGCTTCTGCCCACGCGGCATCGCTGGTGCTGCGAACCGGCGGCCAATCGTGCTCGCCATCGATTGGAGGCGCCTCGCCAACGGCCCGCCGTGCTGCAATGTCTAGCCAAGCAGCGATGTGAAGGGTGAGCTCCCAGATGCTGTGGGCGCCGCCCGAGCCAGGCCGCGACGCGGTCCGAGCATCGAGTCCGCCAAGCAGCTCACGCAAACCAGGACCGTGCCAGGCCCCGCCGTCGTACGAGCGTGCGAGCTGGTCGGCAAAGCGCGTGGCCTCTGGATTGGCGGCTGCTGTTGGCGGCACTTCGTTCCTCCCTCGATGGTCCGACGACCACCGATGCGGCGCACCTGGGCGTTTTCGCTTACTCGAACTCCGCCCAGCACTCGTCGTCGTCGCAGATCAGCACCACGACAGACACCTTGCACAAATTGATCGCGGTCCACTCGAGGCTGTCGCCATCTCGGTTCACAGCCTTGATGTCCCACAAACAGGCGGAGCGCCCTTCGAAGGTCATGTTCAAGCGTTCGCGGTCACCGAGAACATCTCGCCCCAAGACATCTTCTTCCCAGTCGTTGTTGCTGGTCTCAGACATATAGAGGTTGTTGATCGTCTCACCCGTATCGTTCACCAGAACAAAATCTTGGGTGCCGGCTAGCAACGGTATCGCGATCAGGCTCAGGGCCATGCAGAGAATTGCGGCCGCGGCCGCATGCGGGAATCTGTGCATGCGAAGCTCTCCTTTCGAAAAAATGAAGGGTGCATGGTACCACGCGCCCGCCGCACCACACCCTTCCGAGCCCGCGACTGGACGAGTAGCTCCCGGTCTCCCGGCCATCCTGTTGATCGCGCTTCGGCGGCTCCGAGAGCGGTCTCCAATCGCATCCATTGCATCCTGCAAGCTGCTCTTTTAAGTTGAAAATGCAAATGCAAGAATATATGATTAACGTCACGTTTTCGCCGGCCTGAACGCATGCAAGCCATGCAACGAGGCCCCGTAAGCATGGCTCCATCCGGTCGCCATCGCCTATGGCATCGCGAGAATCCTGCGTGAGGAGAGGGGCAGGATCACCTTCCTGCCTTGGGGAGGTAGCCTCGGCACGATCCGTGTGGGACGCGTCGAGGTGTACCCGTAACCAAGGCGCAAGTCATACACCATGATGCGCCTGCTGTGGTCGCCGCTCATCGAGCGCCGATTGCGATGCCCCTTGAGCGGAGCCTCAGTACCCTTCGGAGGTTTTTTTGATGTTTCGAAAGGTTTTCTTCCTCGGTCTCGTTCTCAGCTTGCTCGCAACGTTCGCGCTGACGACCGGCGCTTCGACAGACAACGCACCAGCCGCCTCGAGCGCATGGTCGAGCCCGGTGCCGACAGCTTCCTTCGACACCTTTGAGGTCTTCCTCGCCAAGACCTCGGATCGCCCGGCGACGGCAAACAGCCGCGACGTGTGCGTTGCGACCAACGAGGAATTCCAAGCCTGCATGGCCGCCTGCATCGCCGGCGGAACCGGCCTGCGCGTGTGCGTGTCGCAGTGCCTGTTCGTGCCCTGCGACTAGCCTCCTCGTCGCGGTGGGCTGTACCAACATGCTGGTGCAGCCCACCACGCTCGACTGCCAGATCTCACCGCTGTCCAGCAACAGCAGCCTTGTCCGGCTTCACCGACAGGTCGAGGTCGACGGCCCGCCCGAGAAAGACGATTTCCTGCGCCCAGGTTTCGGCACGCTGCGCGCGACTGGCGCCAGCATTGTGCTTGGAACCCCAGGCGGTCTTGAGCAGAATCGGCGCTTCGCAGCCCTGGGCCTCTTGCAGCGCCGCGACGAATTTGTAGCCATGAAGCGCCGGAGTGGTCTCGTCGACCTCGCCAACCTGCACCAACGTGGGCGGATAGCAGCGATCCTGCACGAGCTGGTGGTAGGGAGAGTAGCCACGAAGCACCGGGAACAACGCGGGATCGTCAGACGAGCCGTAGCCTCGGATCCAGCCGGGGAAGACCGTGAAGTGGTGATAGCGAAGCATGTCGAGAAAGGGCACGTCGATCATCGCCGCACCGACCTTCTCGGGACGCCTCGTCAGGGCAACGCCAGGCAAGACACCGCTCGCGCTGCCGCCGTTCATCACCAGCTTGGGATAGGACGCATAACCCTCCGCCACCAACCAGTCGGCCGCCGCCAGGTAGTCAGCGATCGTGTTCTCTTTGTGTTCCGCCGTACCTGCCGCGTGCCAGTCGGCGCCGTACTCGCCACCGCCGCGCAAGCCCGGTAGCGCGTACACACCGCCAAGCTCCATCCAGCCGACGATGCGCGGCTGGAACCACGGAAACGCCGACCATCCAGCATGCCCATAGCCATAGAGAAAGAGCGGCGTGTCCGCTGATGGCACGACATCGCGATGGTGCGCCACGAACATCGGTACGCGCGTTCCGTCCTGGCTGGCATAGAAGACCTGTCGGATAACGAAGTCATCGGGTTCGAATGCGAGCGACGGGCGACTCGCCAGGGTGCTCTCGCCGGTGGCGAGATCCAGCCGATAGACCGTGCCCGGGTCGGCCATGGTGGTCAACGAGTAGTCGGCATATCGGCTGCTCCGATCGTCACGAAACCCGCCGACCCAACCGATCTTGGGCAAAGCCAGGTCGTAGCGATGGGCGCCGCCGAGCCCGAAGACACGCACTTTCGGCCGTGCATCGACCGAATAGCGGACGATCAAGGCATCGCCAACTTCGCTCACCGCCGTGATCGCATGCGCTGCCTGAGGAATCAGCTCCTGCCAGTGGGCGCGCGCGGGTCGGCGCGGATCGACGGCGATCAGCCGGTAGCGTGGCGCATCGAGGTTGGTGCGGAAAAAGAGGCGGTCCTCGTCGCTGCCCTCGAACGCGAACGTTGCGTCGATACCCGTGATCAGCGGCCTCGGGCGCGTAGCCGGTCGCGACGGGTCGTAGACCAAGATTTCCTCGCGGGCTTCGGCACCGTCGAATCGCGTGATGACCAAGTGCCGGCCGTCGTGGGTGAGCCGAATCCTGTACAGCGCATCGTCATCCTCGCCGGAGCGCAGAATCGATCGATCCTCGGCAACCGCGCCACCGAGCGGGTGGAATCGGATATCGGTACGCGGCGGCGCGCCGGAACGCAAGGCGTCGATCGCGCCGTAGCCGACGTAGAAGAAGCCTGAGTCGTTCGGCAGCCACTGCACACCACCGCGCAGCCCGGCAATCCGGTCCGGAAGCAAGCGATCGCGGTCGACGTCGTAGACGCGAAGGGTGCCCCAATTCGAGTCCGCCGGCACCGCCAGCAGCGCGACATAGCGGCCGCTCGCGCTGACCTGCCAAGCGCCGAGCTGGGCGCCGTCCGACAGGAGGTCAGCGACCTTGCTCAGCCGACGTTCGGCCTTTCCCGGCTCGGAGACCCAGAGATCCGGGCGCATGGCTCCGGCCGGCGTGCGCGTCGTGTACGTCCGCGCGCCCGCCCGAATCGGCACGCCGATCGCCTCGAAGTGCTGAATGGCGAGCAGGCGCGCTTCGATCCGCGCGAGCGTGGCATCGTCACCGAGGTGATTGCGCAACACGGCATCTTGCGCCTTGACCCAAGCCTGCGTCTCGTCGCTCTCCATGTTCTCGAGCCAGCGAAAGGGATCAGCAATGGCGGTACCGTGGTACGTATCGACATGGTTGCTTCGGCGCGCAGGGGGATAGGCCGATTCGCGAGACGAAGGTGTGTCGGTGGCGCTCCGCGCGCGGTCTTCCGACGCCGTCGCCGCCGGCACGGTGCAGGCAGCCGATGCAACCAGGATCATCGCGCTCGACAGGGTTCGGAAGATGACTTCGACAGGTGGGCGGCGGCGAGGCGGACGTGGTTTCATGGCGTCTCCCGAGAAGGCGTGTGAATCACTCGACCCGCAACCACGGCGGCCACGGGGACGGACGCTCCAGCATCGACCGCGACGCAGCGACAGGCCATGGCTCGACGCTTAATCGCTCCTTACTTCTCGCTGAAACGACGCTTCCGCGAACCCTTCGCGCACGGGCTCACCAGTAGACTGGGATCGCGATGGATACCCCTGGATCCTCATGCCGACTCGATGGCCCTGTCCGCTTCGCCGGACTCGTGTTCGACCCACGCACGGGTGAGCTATCGAGCACCGAGGAGGTCGTCCGGCTGGGGGAGAAGCCTGCCGCTGCCCTCGAAGCACTGCTCGCGAACGCCGGCACCGTGGTCGATCGACCGAAGCTCTGCCAGCACCTGTGGCCGGACGGCACCGTCGTCGACTACGACAACAATCTCAACGCAGCGATCAAGAAGCTCCGCGACACCTTGGAGGCTCACGCGGACACATCCAAACTGATCGAGACGCTGCCGCGTCGGGGCTATCGCTTCGTCGGAGCGCTGTCGGCGAAGCCGGGGGCCACAGCGCCACAACCCAGCCAGCCATCGCAGGAACCCGGTCCACCCTGGCCAGGTCTGCTGCGCACCAGCGCATTCGCCATTCCAATGCTCCTTCTCTTGGCGTTTCTCGGTATCGCCAGCATGCGCTTGCGCAGCGACGCAGCCGGGTTCGCCACACCGACTCCCACCAGCCCTGCTCGCGAACGCCGGGCACGGCTTGCCGTGCTCCCCTTTGCCGACCTCGGTGCGTCGGACGCCGAGGCCGACTCCCCACCAGCTTGGCTACGCGACGGCCTGGCAGAGGAGCTGATCACCTTGATCGGGCGCCTCGAACCGAGCCGCCTGGGTGTCATTGCCCGCCATTCCTCGATGCAGTTCCGGGATCGGGCCGTATCGATGGCCGAGGTCAGTGAGCAGCTCGCGGTCGGCTGGGTGATCGAGGGCACGGTCGCTGCGATCGGGACGCGCGTTCGGGTCACGGTGCGGCTGGTTCGCACCGACGACGAGACCGTGGTCTGGGCAGATCGCTTCGAGGAGTCCCGCGCGGAAACCGAGACCCTGGTTCGACGGGTCGCCGCGGGTGTCGGCAGGGCCCTCGCGGATCGCCTGGTCGCGGGCGATGCCGCCGCCCGCCTGCGAGGCGCAACCCTCAGCGGTGAGGCCTACGAGGCCTTCTTGATCGGTCGCGCGGCCTGGCATCGCTTCGATGCCGACGGCTATCGCGAAGCGCGCGAGTCCTTCGAGCGTGCACTGGTCGCGGATCCGGACTTCGCACCCGCTCACGCCGCCCTCGCCGACACCCATAACCTGCTCGCCTTCACCGACACCCTGCCGCGCGCCGACGCCTTTGCCGCCGCCGAACGCGCGGCCCGAGAAGCCCTGGCCCGCGACCCGAACCTGGCGCTCGGGCACAACGCCCTCGCCTTCGCCCGCCTCTATGGCAGCTGGGATGTCGGCGGGGCGCTGTCACACTTTGCCCGCGCGATCGAGTTGGACCCGAACTTCGCGATGGCGCACCACTGGCGCGCCGGCGCCTTGGCCGCTGCTGGGCGCACCGCCGAAGCCGTCGAGGCTGCCCGCACTGCCCTCTCCCTCGACCCCCTGTCGCTGTCCGTGATCTCGGACCTCGGCTGGTACCTGATCTATGACGGGCGCTTCGAAGAAGCCGCGGCGCAATGTTTGCGCACACTCGAGGCCAGCCCGCGCTACAACTGGGCAGCCTACTGCCAGATCGAAGCCTCTCGTCAGCTCGGCGACCTCGCGACAGCAATCAGCGTGCTTCGCGACCAGCGACAGCCCGGCCCCGAAATCCGAGCAGCTCACCCTGATCTCGACGCTCCAGACCCCGCAGTCGCCCTTGCCGCCTTCGATCGCCTGACGCTCCAACAGCAGCGCGCGCGCCCACAGCCGAACCCCCTCGACCTCGCCGAATCCTTCGCCCGGATCGGCGATCGGGACGCTGCCTTCGAATCGCTCGAACGCGCCTTCGCGTCCCGCGACCCATGGATTCTCTTCGTACCGGTCCAGCCCTTCTTTGACTCACTCCACGGCGACCCCCGCATGCTCGACCTGGCCAAACGAATCGGCTTGCCGACCGAAGCGATCCGCGCGCTCGAGTAACGAGCCCTCACTGCTCACAAAACCTGCGCGGCCCAAACGAAACATTTTCGACAAGCCTGCACGGGTTTCAGGAAACGCGCTCGACCAACGAGTCCGAGCGGCGGCATGAAGCATGCGCATGATCCTCAACCCTTCCACTTGTCGTTTCATCCATTGAAGCGCGCTGCACAGGAATGAACCTGCGCGCGCGATGAGATGTTCAAATGGGAGAATCGATCATGCAATGCAACACAGGAATTTTTCAGCCTCTGCGTGTCCCACGAACCGGACGCGCTCGCTTGCTCCCCATCCTCTTCTTGCTTATTCTCTTCTCGCCCGTGGCCAACGCACAGATCGGCACGGCCGGCGCGGCCATCTTGCACCAAGAGATACCCTTCATACCTGGAGCGCCGACCTTCAATGATCAGTTCGGGAACGCTCTGGCGAGCTGCGATTTCGATGCCGACGGGCACGACGACCTCGCCATTGGTGTACCGCGCGAAACCTTGATCGGACCGATTTCCGGTGCGGGCCAAGTGACGGTGGTCTATGGCTCGGATGACGGGCTCGACCCGTCGCTGCATCATGACTTCTGGGCACAAAGCCTGGGTAACGTCGCCGACGAGGCCGAGGCCCATGACCACTTCGGTTCTGCGCTCGCGGCCGGGTATTTCAATGACGATCCGTTCTGTGATCTTGCGATTGGGATACCGGGCGAAGATCTGATCGTTGGCGCGGACAGCATCAACGACGCTGGCGCGGTCGCCGTGATCTACGGCAGCGGTACCGGCCTGACTCATGTCGGCAATCACCTGCTCAGCCAGGCAACACCACATCTCGACGGCATCCCGGAAACCAATGACGATTTTGGTAGCGCGCTTGCTGCAGGAGATTGGAATGGTGACGGCATCACCGATCTCGCCATCGGTGTACCGGGAGAGGATGTTTCGTCGGGCGGCTCCGACGTCTCGCGCGCGGGCGCGGTGAACATCGTCTACGGCTCGGCCTTTGGTCTTTCACCCAACCTGGCGCCGCTTCCGGATCGCATCCTGACCCAGGCCGATCTGGGTGCGGCGGTCGAAGCCCACGATCACTTCGGTGCCGTGCTGGCAGCAGGCGATTTCAACCCGACGGTCATCTGGAATGCTGACGATCTGGTGATTGGCGTTCCAGATGAGGACGTGGGCGCGATCACCGATGCCGGTGCGGTGTTCGTGGTCACTGGGCGAATCGTCAATGGGCTCGATCCGCTGAGCGCGGAGATCTTCACCCAGAACACTGCAGGCTTGGCACTCGCCACCGCGGAAGCCGGTGATGAGTTCGGCTACGCCCTCGGCGTTGCCGATTTCGATGGCGACGGTGCGGATGATCTGGCCATCGGCTCACCGTTCGAAGCCATCACCTTCGGCGCGGTTCTCTATGACGAGCTCGGCCTGGTCCACGTTCTCTATGGGAATGACTTCGGGGCCGGCCTGAGCACCACCGACAACCAGGTGCTCCTGCGCCCGTTCATCGATGCGGGATTCGAGGCCGGTGACCGGTTTGGTGAGGCGCTCGCCGGCGGGCGATTCAACGGCGATCAGGCTGCCGAGTTGGTCATCGGTGTACCGCGCGCGCGGGTCAGCGGGGAGGCGGAGGCCGGCTTGGTGTTCGCCCTCGATGGCCAGGTGAACCGTACGTTCGATACGGCCGGTGCCATTACCCTCAGCCAGGTGGGCTCGGTCCCAGCGCTCGAAGAAGCGGGCGACCGATTCGGTGAAACGCTGGCGATCGGCCGTTTCAACGGCGACGACTCCTACGACCTTGCGGTCGGCGTTCCGTTCGAGAACATCGCGGGCGGGCAGGCAGATGCTGGTGCCGTGAACGTCTTCTTCAGCGGTCTGATCATCATCTGGCCGATCTGACACAGGAAGCGGTTGGTCGAAACAGCCAGAGGCGGGCGCGTGCTGGAAAGCGGGCGCCCGTGCTTCCCGACCATGGGCTGATCGGTCAATCTTGCACGCCCAGCGGGACACGGCGGCCGCCTCATAACTTCTTCATATGAGGCGGCCGACGTCGCGCCACTTACACCCCGCCACCTTGCCAATGCCATTCGTCCTCGAACCAAGAGTCATCGTTGTCGACGCCGGCTAGAACGTACTCCGCACCGAACGGGTTCGACGCGTTGTCGCACGCTGTTGCGATACGCGGGCAGCGTGGCCCGTACGCACGAGTCAAACCGGACATCAGAACGTATCCGCGGACCACCGAGTCCCGATGCGTCGGAGTCGACCTTCACGGAGACATGGCATGAAATTCACCCCGTCTATTTCCACACTCATCCTCAGCACGCTTTACGCGGCGTCGGCTTTCGCGACGCATGGCCACACCACCGTCGTGGTGGGTACGAACGATGCAATCGTAGACCGCAGCGCGGTCCAAGCAGCCGTAGACGCTGCGCTGCCGGGAGACCGCATTCGGCTCGAGGGGACCTTTCAGTTCGATGGCACGCCAGTCCGCATCACCCAAGGCGATCTTCGAATCGTGGGCCGCGCAATCGACAACGACCACGACGGCCAGCTCAACGAGGATTGGAACGACGGGATCGACAACGACGGCGACGGTCGTACGGACGAAGATGGCTGGGACACGCGCGTCCTGGGTCTCACCGACGCGGGCGGGGCGCCGCAACCGGACGACGGCTCGACGTCATTCAACTATGGCTTTCTGTTGCGAGGGATCTCGGACGATGTCGAGCACATCCGCCTCTCCGGGATCGAGCTCGCCCACTTCTGGCGTGCGGTGACCTTCGCGCCGGACATCGAAACGGCGAGCGGCCTGTGCGCGGACCGTTTCGAAACAGAAGGGTCGCTCCGTTACCTGCGCATTGTGAACAACCGTTTTACCGCAAACGATCGTTCGATCGAGATCGTCGGTGATGTCAGGCATGCACGGTTGGCGCGCAACCGAATCAGTGGGCTCGGCCAACTCGCTATGCGCATGATCGGCAATGCGGCGGGCTGCATCGAGGCAGACGGCAGCGCAGGCAGTACGGCAATCGGGCGCCCGACCGAGACACTCTTGCGTCGAAACGCATTCGAGGATGCGAGCATCGCACTCTTGTCGCTGGGGAGCCGCGACACCGTGATCGTCGACAATCAGGTTCAGGTCGGCATCGTCGGAATCGTCACCCAGCAGGACGATGGCCTGATCGCTCGGGGGAATGACATCACCGGGTTGATCGGAATCGATGCCCTGGAGGCTGTCTCGGACGTCCGACTCGCACACAACCGCATCGATGCAACAGCCATCGGAATCTTGATCGACCTCGATGCCAGCGGCTATTCGGTGCGTCGCAATGTCTTCGTCGGGCCGGCAGAGAACGACATCCTGCTCGATCCGACCAGCAGCGAGAACAAAATCCGGGTGTTCGCGGAAGATATCGTCCTCGACCTCGGCACCGATAACGACGTGGCCATCGTCGACTGACCCGTATCGCGCCGCGGCGCCCGGCCGAGCTGTACGTCTGAGACGAAGCAGGGTGGGCCGCGGGCTGGCGCGGTACCCGATGGGCATGGCGGTTCCCTTGAGCTGCCATGCCCATCCGCGTCGCTCCAGGCGCAGCTTGGACCATCAGAAGGGCTTTTCGTCCGCCACGGGCGGAATCATCTTCATGATCAGGCTCCGATAGCTGTACGAAGGATGTCATCGTGAGGAAGAATTGCTGGTACCTGCCATGCAGTCTCTTGGCCTCACAAAGGAGATGGAGTGATGCGAATGCGCGTTCCCTTGCTGCTGCTCGCAGCGGCCGCCCTGGCAATTCCGGCACTCGGCAATGGTCCGGTGACCCTGGTCCGCGGCGAAGGCGGTGCACAGTTGGTGCTCGATCCGACCCTCGGTACTTCGTGGCAGGACGTCAATATTGGCCGGCTGGCGGTTCGAACGCCCGAGGGCCAGGAGCGGCTCTCGCCGGACGTGACGGGTGGTCCGACTGCCAAGAGCCGAGCGCTCGCGGTCAAGAGCATGCCGAGCGCCGACTGCGTGCTGATCATCGCCGACGTTGGTCCGGGCTTCGAGAAGGGCCGACCCGACGCCTGGCAGCGCATCACCCACGCCACCAAGATCGTTTCCTGCGGCGGAGGCGATGGCGGTGGCAACACCAAGCTGTCGACCGAGGAGATCGAGAAGCGCCGCCACGCCGGCAGCCTCCTCATGGCGAAGACCGGCAGCCGGGTCGAGATTCAGCCGCTGGTCAATCCAGCGACCTTGCGTCCCGGTGCGGACCTGCCGGTTCGCGCCTACTGCGACGGTGCGGCCCGACCCGGTGTCGAGGTTGCAGCGATCGCGCCCGACGGCAGCCGGCGCTATGCCCGTACCGATGCGGTGGGCGCAGCGGTCTTGCGCATCGAGACGGCCGGGCGCTGGCGGGTCGAGGTCCCTTGCTCGGCACGTTCCGACAGCGTCGACGCACCCGCCATGGTGGCCACCCTCGTGGTCGACGTGCTGGGCGACGAAGCCTGGTCGAATCTGGAGGCGGAGCGATGAGTCGCCGCTGTCTACCCCACATCCTCCCGGCATCCCTCGTCGCAGTCGTGCTGCTCAGCCTGTGGGGCACGCAGGCTGCGTTCGCCCAACGCTGGCGCGAGCTCGGACCGGCACCGATCATGTCGTCCAACGTGGTCTTCAACGGCGCCACCGGACGGGTCGCGGCGATCGCCACCAGCAACCAGCGCAACAACCTCTACTACGTCGCAGCCGCTTCGGGCGGCGTTTGGCGGACGACCGACGCTGGTTCTTCATGGACAGCATTGGGCGACAACTTGCCCATCTTGTCGGTCGGCGCGATCGCGGTCGACCCCACCGATGACCGCATCATCTACGCCGGCTCGGGTGAGGCGAATACCGCCTACCACTCGCTTTACGGCCTCGGACTCTTCAAGTCGACTGACGGCGGCAGCAACTGGCGGGTGCTCGGCGCCGACCGCTTTGCAGGCCGTGCCTTCTCGCGCATCGCTGTCTCTCCCTCGGACCGCAATCTCGTGATGGTGGCGATCGGGCGGGCAGGTGGTTCGTTCCAGCGGATCGAGGGTGCGCGCAACCATCCCTCGCGTGGCGCGGCGACGGGACTCTGGCGGTCGACCAACGGTGGGATCGATTGGTCCCGCCCAAATGGCCTGCCGACCACGGAAGCCAGCGACGTGGTCTTCGACCCACAAGACCCGCGGCGGATCTTCGCGGCCTTCGGCGGCTCGTTCGGTCGCACCGGCAACGGCATCTATCGATCGGACGATCGCGGCGCGACGTTCCGGGAGATCAGCTTTCCGGCCACCGGCCAAGACGTCGGCCGGACCATGATGGCGATCGCTCCGTCCGACCCGCGACGGATCTACGCCCTGGTGCCGTCGGCCGGAACGCGCACCACGACCGGCGGCTTCTCACCGGGCAACTCCGGACCACGCGGCCTCTATCGCTCGAATGACGGTGGCGGCTCGTGGACGCGCACGGATCCAGGTAATTTCATGCGCAACCAGGGCAACTACGACATCGCGATCACGGTCGACCCAGGCGATCCCGATGTGGTCTACCTCGGCGGCGTTCAGATGCTGCGCTCGATCGATGGCGGCGCGAGCTTTGTCGACATCACGCCGCCCCACGTCGACCTGCACCACATCGTGTTCGACCGTGCCGGCCGGATGCTGGTCGCCTCGGATGGTGGCGTCTACAGCTCGAACAACCGGGGCAATAGCTGGCAATCGCGCAACCGTGGGCTGGCGATCGTTCAGTACTACGCCGGCATGTCTCTGTCTGCCGCCGACCGCACGACGATCATGGCCGGCTCCCAGGACAACGGCACGCATCTCCAGACCAGCACCGGCCGCTGGGTCGGCGTGTTCGGCGGTGACGGTGGCTACACACACATCGACCCACAAAACGCGGCCATTCGCCTGGTCGAGTTCCAAGGCGCCGCGAATCTCTTCCGCTCCACCGACAGTGCCTTGTCGTTCAATCAAGTCACCGGGCTCGACGCGAATGACCGGACTGCGTTCCAGGCGCCTCTGGCGGTGGATCCGACCAATGCACAGCGCCTGCTCTACGCCAGCCAACGGATCTACGAGTCGACCGACGGTGGCGTCAGCTGGCAAGCGATCACGGGCGATTTGACCAGTGGCGCGCCTTGGGCGATCCGATCGTTGGCGATCGCCCCCTCCGACCCATCCATCGTTCACGCGGTGGCCAACAACGGCCGTCTGCTGACCAGTCGCGACCGTGGATTCACCTGGTCGATCGGCCGCGAAGGCGTCGGTGGATGGCCCCGGGTCACGCGCCAGATCGCCTTCGATCCGGGCGACGCGTCGATCGCCTATGTCGCCGACATGCGCTTCGGTGGCACCAAGGTGCTCGAGACACGCAACGCCGGTGCGAGCTGGCGCTCGGTGGCAGGTGACCTTCCCAATGTGCCGGTCAATACCGTGGCCGTGCACAGGACCAATAGCGGCGCGTTCCTGCTCGCGGGCACCGATGCTGGCGTCTTCGTCTCGGCGAATGGCGGTGGCACCTGGACGCGCTACGGCACCGGCATGCCGCGCCTACCGGTGCAGGACCTGCTGGTCGACGTCCGATTCGACCGTCTGGTGGCCTCGACCTTGGGCCGTGGTGTCTGGACCACCACGCTGCCCACGGGAAGCGGCAGTGGCGGTGGCGGTGGTGGTGGTGGTGGCGGATGCACCGAAACCCTCGGCAACGGACGATTCTGCACGGCATGCGGACCCTGCGGTGAAGGTCAGGGCGACTGCGACAACGACAACGAGTGCCAGGCCGGGCTCTCCTGTGTCGACAACATCGGCGCACAATTCGGATTCGCACCCGGCATCGACGTCTGTACCGCGTCAGGCGGGGGCGGGGGCGGCGGTGGCGGATGCACCGAAACCCTCGGCAATGGACGATTCTGCACGGCATGCGGACCCTGCGGCGAAGGCCAGGGCGACTGCGACAACGACAACG
>CALFAM010000316.1 GCA_937948815.1 uncultured bacterium | reverse complement strand
AAGGCCTCCTCGACGCGACCCGCCGCCCGCAAGGCATCGGCCAGCACTCGATGAAAGGTGGCGTCAGTCGGTGCGGCATGGGAGGCTGCTTCGAGGTGCGCGATGGCAGCCGGATCGCCCTTGCGCAGCAGGAGCTGCCCGAGGTTGAACTGGGCAGTCGCGTTGTCGGCTTCTCGCTCGATGGCCTGACGAAACGCGGCAATCGCACCGTCCGCATCGCCGAGCTGGCCGAGCGCCGTACCCAGGTTGACGCGCGCTCGCACGCTCTCGGGCTCGGCTTCCAAGGCGCTCGAGAACGCCTGAGCCGCCTCCTCGAAGCGGCCCGCGGCAAACGCCCGCCGGCCGCGAAGCAGAAATACACGCTCGCCGCTCTTGAGCTCCTCCAGCTCCGCCAAACGGCGATCAGCCACCGTGAGACCGACGCTGCCCCGTTGGGCGAGTTGCGCGCGGGCCTTGTCGGCGTCGCCGGCCTTGCGGTAGGCCAGGGCCAGGGGATAGTGCAGCCGATTGGCGTCCGGCACCGCGGCCAGCGCGGCCTCCAGTAGGCGGATCGCGGTTTCCGCATCGTCGCGATCGAGCGCCAGCTCGCCGAGGGTCGCCTTGGCCGCGGCGTTGTCGGGATCGAGCGCCAAGGCCTTCTGGAGATGCTGGTCGGCCAGTGTGAGGTCACCACGTTCTCGGTAGGCACGGCCGAGGTGGGTATGGAAGGTGGAGTCGGCCGTGCCGATCAGAGCCAGGGTCTCGTTCCAGGATGTGATCGCACGGTCCAGATCGCCGGCGGCGAGGGCGGCATGCCCCATGAGATAGCGCCAGGTGGCGTCGGCTGAGGTGAGCGCGACGGCGTTGCGGTAGGCAGCATGCGCGCCGTCCAGGAGATCGTAGGCGTGGAGCAGCTTGCCCAGATCCCCGAACGCCTGCGCCAGGGCTTCATCGCCGCCGTCGCCCTCGGCCCGCGCCTCTTCGATCAGCGTCCGCGCCAAGTCGAGCGCGCCTTGGAGTTGCTTGGCCACCGCTGGTTCGTAGGCGCTCAGCGCGGGCAGTAGCACGGGTTCGAGGCCCGGGCGCTCGGAAACCTCGATGATCGCGCTGGCGGCGGCTTCGGTTCCGTCTTGCTGGCCGTCCTGAGCGCGTGCGGCACCGGCCGCGAGCACGCTGCTCGAGAGGATCCAGGCGGCTGCGTACGAGACCCATGGTCGCGCCGGCCGTGGGCGGGCGCATCGGATGGCCTGTCTGGTGTTCATGGCTTCATCTTTCCCGCACCCCGCCGAAGGGTGCTGTACTGGTTGCTCGGCGGCACGGGAAACGACTCGCGTTCGCCACCGGGCCAGAGGACCGTGACGCCCGATACCGCGACCGCTTTCGCCGTGTCGGTTCCGCCGGCCGTGAGGCTGACCACGGCCCGTGGATCATTGCTCGCCGCATAGCTGCCATCGGCACCTGCGCGTCGCCACAGCACGCGGCCATCGCCGAGGGCAATCGCGACCCGCGCGCCGTAGGCATCACGTGCCCCGTCGAGCAGTCGCAGACCGAGCCACGATACCGGGTCGAGATCGTTGCGCAAGACTTGCGCGGCCCCTTCGTTGTCGATCACCACCAGGTCCCGGTCACCGTCGTTGTCGAGATCACCCACCAGCAGGCCACGACCGATGGTTTCGCGATGGTCGCCACGGGCCGGGCCGAATGCGGCGCCGCCCTGGTCGCTCACCTCCTCGAACGTTGGGTGGCCAGCGGATGCCAGGCCGCGGTGCAGGAAGAGCTGGTTGCGTTGTGCCAGAGGATAGTCGTCGCCGCGGGCGGCAAGCGCATCTTGAATGCGCACGGCGCCGTTGACCACCGCGAGGTCGAGCCAGCCGTTGCCGTCGAGGTCGAGCCAGGCCGTGCCGAAGCCGGTCCACGGCAGGCTTGGTGCGCCGAGGCCGGAGAGGGTCGACTTGTCCTCGAACAGCCCGTCGCCCTGGTTGGTGTAGAAGGTGTTGGTCTCGGCGGTTAGGTGGGTGATGAAGAGGTCGTCGTCACCGTCATGGTCGGGATCGCCGACCGCGATGCCCATGGAGGCCTCTGGTGAACCGTTGCTGTTGACCGCGACGCCCGCGAAGAGGGCTTCGTCCAGGTAGGTGCCGTCGTCCTGACGCAGCCAGAGCTGGTTGGCCTCACCATCGTTGGCCACGTAGAGGTCGAGGTCGCCGTCGTTGTCGGCATCGAAGACGGCGGCGCCGAGACCGCTTCCCGGGCGGTAATCACGGAGTAGGTGCCGGGTGACATCCTCGAAGCGTGGCACGTCGCGCTCGGACGTCGCCTCGGCTGCGCCGAGATTCCGGTAGAGGTGGTCGGAGATCGGATTGAACGCCTGGGGACCGCAGTAGTCACGCCGGCTGGACGAGGCGTAGCACAAGACGTTGTTGTCGTACGAGAAATCGACGTAGTCGATGACGTAGAGGTCGAGCAGGCCGTCGTGGTCGGCGTCGAAGAACAGGGCGCCACTCGACCAGGCGTTGCCGGCGGTGCCTCCAGCCTCGGCAACCGACTCGAACCGCGGCATGCCTTGGGAGTCGGTTCCCTGATTGCGCCAGAGCTGGTTGGCGCCGAAGTTGGCCACGTAGAGGTCGAGGTCGCCATCGCTGTCGATGTCCCCGGCCGCCGCACCCATGCCATAGCCGGACGCCCGGATGCCGCTCGCGACGGTGATATCGGTGAAGCGCAGGCTCGCCGGGCGATTCCCGACTGGCGTGTCGTTGCGGAACAGGCGATCACCGGTTCGGTCCGCCTCTTTGACCGTAGGCCCGAGCGGGCCGCCCTGGACCAGGTAGAGATCCAGGTCGCCGTCGCCGTCGGCATCGAAGAGGGCGCCACCCGGGCCCGCCATTTCTGGAAAGTAGAACTGACCCGAGCGTCCCGCGTCGTGAACGAAGTCGACGCCCGCTTGGGCGGCGACTTCGGTGAAGTAGGGCATCTGGGCGCCAGCGCTCGCCTTCGAGGTGTCCACCTTCGAGGTCTCTGCCGCGGGCGGGTCCGTGGCGTGGCTGGCCGCCGCGCTGAGAAGCGTCGTGATGCTCAGGATGGCCGTGGTGATCAGGAAGCGGGTGTTGCGGATGCCAGGGCGATGGCATGGAACGCCTGGAAGTGCCGGAGAAACCATGACGCGATTGTACCCGCCACTCACCCTTGGCCGCGTGAATCCGATGGCGAGATGCCGGCAGCAGCGAACACCGAGGTCATGGCGCCGCAGATGAGGAGGCGGCGAGGCTCAGAGCGAGGCGAGCAATGCTTGCGCTTCGGCGAGCGGCCCGAAGCCAGTATCGGCCTCGGCCCAGGTGGCGATCGCGCGGTCGAGATTCTCGCGTGCGGCGCTGCTGTCCCCGGCGGCGGCCTGGATCTGGGCCAGCTCGAGCAGCAGAGCGGGGTTGGCCGGCATCAGCGGAAGCGCTTGACGGATCGCGGCTTCCGCGGCGTCGAGATCCTTCCCCATGCGGTGGGTGACGGCGAGCTGGCGTTGCATCTCGGCGCGCAAAGAGTCGGACCCCGTGCTCTGGGCGGAACCAACAAAGTGCTCGAGAGCGCTCTCGTAGGCGGCTGCCGCGTCGTCGAATTGTTCACGCAGCCGAAGCTCGTAGGCGCGGGCGATCTCGGTGAGGAAGACCAGGTCCTCGCGCTTGAGCGCGGCCAGGTTCTTCTCGAGCACGACCCGATGGCGTTCGGAGGTATCCGCATCCTCGCGCGCGGTCGCGAGCATCATGTATCCCATCCCCAGGAATTGGTCGAAGGGTGGGCCGAACTGCTCGACGGTCGCGTCGATGATCTCCTCGAGCTGCGCGTCGCGGCCGGTGTCGTGGAAGAGCTCGACCTGATTGAGATACACCCTGATGATGACGTCGATCGGCGACCGGAATTGTCTTTCGAGCGCGGCGAGCGGCTCGAGCCGGGCGAAGGCGGACTCGAGCTTGCCGCGCGTCTGGTCGTAGCCGAGTCGCGCACTGACGACCAGGGCATGTTGCTGCGCGTCGGCTGCGATCCCCTCGGCCTCGTCGAGATACGCTTCTGCCTCGTCGAACCGGCCCGTGCGAATGGCCAGGTCGGCGAGCTGCAGCGGCGGGCTCACGTAGCCGGAGCTCATCAAACTGGCCTTCTCGAAAGCCTCGCGGGCCGCGTCCAGCTCGCCCACGCCACGGTGGAGCTGGCCGATCTCGACCCAGACCGCATGCTCTTCGGGATCGTATGTCGCGTAGCGTTCCAGCGCCTCGAGGGCACCCTCGTGGTCGCCTTCGAGGCTCGCCAAACGGGAAACCTGCCGCAGCGCCCAGGATTCCACCGGGTGGATGTCGTAGATGCGCTGGTAGATCTGCCGTGCTTCGGTGATTCGGTTCCCCGACCACTCGTAGACGTTGGCAAGCTGTGTCAGCGCGGTCACGTCGGTGGGTTGGAGCTCGACCCACATCTCGAACAGCGCGTTCCGCTTGTCGACCTGCCCGTCGATCATGTAGCGGTAGCCCTTGACCTGGAAGCGATCTGCCTCCAAGAGCTTGTAGTCGTGACGCAGGGCCTGCTCCAGAGCCTTGTTCGCGGCGACGCTCTGCCCTCTCTGGACCAGGGTATCGCCGAGCAAGGACTGAGCCATGGCGAAAGTCGGGTCCGCCGCGACCGCTTGCTGAAAGCGATCGGTGGCTGTGGCCAGATCGTTGCCGATCAGGCGCGCCCGAATTCCTTCGATGTAGGCGCGCAGGGCGGCCATATCTGCCGTGAGAATCTCGGCAGCAGGCAGATCCTGGGCGATGCGATCCATGCCTCGGGGCACGTCTAGGTCGTCGAGCAGAAGAGGAGAAAGGGCGTCTGCCAGGCCGACCGCGTCGGCTGCTTCGACCTCGTGCGTTGCCACCGGCTGGCCACTCTCGGTGCGGTAGACCGTGACCTGCGCGACGAGCCCTTCGCCGCTCTCGGGACGGTCGAAGCGGCCATCGATGAAGAAGGCAAGGTGCCAGTCGGCGGCGATCTTGCGCTGCAGACCGATCGGTGCGTCGAGACCGTCTTCGAATCCGGCGCGGACAAGGCGCGCAAACATGCCGCCGCTGCGCGCCGGAGTCCAGGCGTCGACGAAGGGATTCTGGCTCAGGTCGCGGTCGACGACGATCGGCAAGCCGTAGCGCAGCCAGTCGAGATCGGCATCACCCGAATCGTTGCTCCAGAAGAAGGTAGCCATCTTGCGCCGGGCGGACTCGTTGGCGACCAGGCGGGTGACCTGCTGACCGTCCTCATCGGTGACGGTGACGCTCTTGGCCGCCGCACTGAGATCGCGGCCTTGCAAGAACATACCGAGCAGCGCGACCGTGACCGCGATGTTGAGCGGCACACCGATCTTGCCGACCCGGCTGAGCGGCTGGTGCCCGGGGGCACCGTGGTAGTAGGCCAGCAGCAAGACCGCCGGCGTCAGGGAAACCAGTGTGATCAGCGCAAGATCCGTGATGTGTGGCGACAGCAGATAGCGTCCCGCCATCCAATCGACAAATTGGATCACGGCCCAAGATGCACCCAGGTAGATGCCCAAGAACTGTGGAACACGGCGCCGCCGGATCTGGCTGAAGAAGGTCACGGTTGACCAATTCTACGTGAAAGGCCCGGGCGCGTGTTTCGCCGAGGGGGCGCTTTCTCGCGCCGAGGTGCACAGCCCGCCGCGGCGCGTATCGGCTGCGCTACGTTGCGCTTTGGCCGCTGAGCGACTGCAACGACCGTACGGTCCACGCGTCACGACGGGTTGCCGCGATGCCTTCGGCAATGGCGATGGCGCCGGAGAGCGTGGTCACGCAGGGGATGTCTTCGGTCAGCGCGGTCTGGCGAATCATGGCGTCGTCCATGTGGGAAGCGCGGCCGAGGGGCGTGTTGACCACCAGCTGAATCTGGCCGTCGAGCAAGGCGTCGACCAGGTGCGGTCGCCCTTCGTGGACCTTCCGAACCGGGTCGGCGGCAACTCCGTTGCCGCGCAGAAAGTCCGCAGTCCCTGCGGTCGCGATCAGCTTGAAGCCGAGACTCGTCAGCTTACGAGCCACTGGTAGCAATGCCGGCTTGTCGCGATCGTGTACGGAGAGGAAGGCGGTACCTTGCTCGGGAAGCTTGTGGCCGGCGCCGCGCCAGGCTTTGGCGAACGCGGTGCCGAAGCGGCGGCCGTGCCCCATGACCTCGCCGGTCGACTTCATTTCCGGTCCGAGCACCGGATCGACGCCCGGGAACCGACGGAAGGGGAACGCAGGCGCCTTGACGAAGACGCCCGGGACGTGCGGCTCCTCGGTCAGCCCGACCTCCTCGAGCGATTCGCCGAGCATCAGGCGGGTCGCCAGGCCAACCAGCGGGATGCCCACGGCCTTGGCGATGAACGGCACGGTGCGCGACGCCCGCGGGTTGACCTCGATCACGTAGATGCCGCCTTCGTGGACGGCGAACTGGACGTTCATCAGGCCGACCACGCCGAGCCGTAGGGCCAGCCGGCTGGCAATGTCACGCATCTGCTCGAGATCGAAGGGGCCGACGCGGTAGGGCGGCAAGACCGCCGCCGAATCGCCGGAATGAATGCCCGCTTCCTCGATGTGCTGCAAGATACCGGCGACCACGGCCTGTTTGCCGTCGCAGAGCAGGTCGAGGTCGAGCTCGAAGGCATCCTCCAGGAAGTGGTCGAGCAGCACGGGTCGGCCGGGCGAGACCAGCGCCGCCTCGGCCACGTAGCGGGCGAGGGTCTCGGCGTCATAGCACACGGCCATGGCGCGACCACCGAGCACGTAGCTCGGGCGAACAACGACCGGAAAGCCGAGGCGGTTGGCGATCTCGAGTGCCTCTTCCTGCGAGGACGCCATGCCGTTGGCGGGTTGCAGAATCCCCTCTTCCGCCAGCAGGGCGCCGAACCGCTCCCGATCCTCGGCTAGATCGATGGCATCGGGCGGTGTGCCGAGGATGGGGACGCCAGCAGCCTCCAGCCCGCGGGCGAGCTTGAGCGGTGTCTGCCCACCGAGTTGAACGATGACGCCGGCAAGCTCTCCTTTCGCCTGTTCGGTCCGCACGACCGACAAGACGTGCTCGAGGGAGAGCGGCTCGAAGTACAGCCGATCCGACGTGTCGTAGTCGGTCGACACCGTCTCCGGATTGCAGTTGACCATCACCGACTCGACATTCCGGTCGCGCAAGGCGAGCGAAGCGTGCACACAGCAATAGTCGAATTCGATGCCCTGGCCGATGCGGTTGGGGCCCGAACCGAGAATGATCACCTTGCGACGGTCGGAGATATCGCTCTCGTCTTCGTCGCCGAACGTGGAATAGAGGTAGGGCGTCAGTGCCGGGAACTCGGCGGCACAGGTATCCACCCGTTTGTAGACCCGCTTCACGTCCCGCTCGCTACATGCCGCCACGACCTCGTCGATCGTCGCGCCGAGCAGCTTGGCGACGCGCTCGTCGGACAGGCCAGCCTCCTTGGCCTCAGCGAGCACGGTCCGGGGAACCGAGGCGAGGTCCCAGCACGAGAGCTGGGTCTCGATCTCGACCAGCGAGTGAAGCTCCGCGAGGAACCAGGGATCGATGCTCGAGGCCTCTGCGACCTCTGCGACCGTCCAACCTTGGCGAAGCGCGGCGAAGACCGCGAACAGCCGTTCCCAGTTGGGCTCGACCAACCGTTTGCGCAGGCGGACCGGATCTGAGAGGCGGCGCTCCCGTGCGTCCATCGAGCCGTCGAGCTCGAGCGAGGCCAGGGCCTTCATCAAGGCTTCGCGGAAGGTCGCCCCGATCGCCATGACTTCGCCGACCGACTTCATTGATGTGCCGAGTCGGGAGGACGTGGCCGGGAACTTCTCGAAGGCCCAGCGGGGAATCTTGACGACGTTGTAGTCGAGGCTGGGCTCGAAGGCCGCGACGGTCTTGCCGGTGATGTCGTTGGTCAGCTCGTCCAGGGTGTAGCCGACGGCAAGCTGCGCCGCGATCTTGGCGATCGGAAATCCGGTGGCCTTCGACGCCAGGGCAGAGCTGCGCGACACCCGCGGATTCATCTCGATGACCACCTGGCGGCCGGTCGCC
>CALFAM010000315.1 GCA_937948815.1 uncultured bacterium | reverse complement strand
GGTGCCGGTCGCTACTACCTCGACGGTGTGCTGTGCGAGAACCCGGTAGCGACCCCGTTCGAGCGCCAGCCGCAGCTGCTAGGTCAGGCGTTTCCGATGCCGGATGATCACGCCCGCGGCTTCCTCTTCTATCTCGATATCTGGGAACGGACGGTGTCAGCGGCCGAGAACCCGGCGCTGCGTGAGGCGGCCTTGGGGGGTGCGGATACCTCCGTTCGGTCGCAGGCCGTGACCCAGGTCAAGGTGCTGGAGATTCCGGCCGACGAGGTCGCCGACGGGCAGGCTGGGGCCTCCTGGCAGGCGCTTCTCGGCAGCACCCGGAAGCGGGGACAGATGCGGGTGCAGCGGCAGCAGATCGGCACCAACCAGCTCGACAACTGCCTCTACCGCGTCGAAATTCACGATCCAGGCTACGTCTGGCAAGGCGCGTCGGTGCGCGAAGCCGCGCGGCACGCGCAAACGGCTGTTCCCACGGGTAGCAAAGACAGGCACGGCGCCATTGAGGTCGCCCTCGCCGCGCCCTGGATCGAGCCTTGGTACGACGGACAGACGGTTGCCGTGGTCGCCCTCGACGAACGTGGCGACCCCGTGGAGTCGGTGGCTTCCGCGACTGCGCCCGGAAACGATCCCGCTGCGTCGAACGACCGTGCGCTGGCGACCATCCGGCAGCCGGATGCCGAGCAAGATCGTTTGTGGCTCTCGGGTGACCTGATCGGCATTCGGGATGCTACCTCGCTGGCGCTGGTACCGATCGCGACCTACAAATGGTCGCGCACCAATGGCGCGGTGACGTTTGGCGTCGATCGGGTCGATCCGAGTGGCAAACAGCTCTGGATTCTGCCGTCCGCCCGCAGCCTCCTCGAGGTTCCCAAGTTGGCCTGGATCGAGGTGCTGGATTCTGCTGCGATTCTCGCCGGGCGGCGCACCACGCTGTCGCAGATCGTGTCGATCGATGCACAGGAAGGCTCGGTCACGCTCGATACCTCCCTCGGCGCGCGGGCCAACACGGACGGTCCGCTCTTCGTGCGGGTCTGGGATCAGCGATCGACCACTGAAGTCGAGGTTGCGACGACCGGTGTCCTGACGATCGACGATCGCTGGCAGGTGCTCGAGAACGGTCTCGAATTGGAATTCGCGGCCGGAGAGCGGTTGGCAGCGGGCGACTACTGGTGGATCGTCTCTCGGACCTTGGGCGCGGACGCGATCTGGCCGCTCGACGCGAACGGTGAACCACGTTGGCAGCCGCCGAACGGCGTCGAGCATCGGTTGGCGCCGCTTGCCATGCTGTCCTACGAGCCAGAAGGCTTCCGGCTCCTCGACATGCGCCAGATCTTCCAACCGCTGTCGGAAGGTGGGCTGCTTGCGGGCGGGACGGTCGATGGCTCCCTGCGGGTGAATGGACGACTCTCCGTGGGAGATGGGGTGGCGGTCGACGGGCGGCTGCGGGCGACCGAGCTGCTCGGACCGATCTGCAGCAGCGGTGCGGTCTCGGCCCGTGCGCTGGCGGACGATGCGGTGACTCCGCGGGCGCTCGCACCCAGTGTCGGGACGGTTCCGGCGGGCTTCGCGTTGCTGGCCCGCGGCAGGGACGGCGCGGACGGGTACGCCTGGCAGGGAGCCGAGATGACCCTGCCGCACGACACACCGGTTTGGCGCGATCGCATCGAGATTCCGGGCGAGCCCCCGGGACCGATGGTCAGCGTCGAGCTCGATGGCTTGGTCTACAGCTTCCTGGCGTCCGGCGAAGTCTGGATGCTCGACCCGGCATCGATGGCCTGGGAGCGTCGTCAGCCCCAGCCTTCCATGCGCCGCGCTTTTGTTGCCGTTCCGCTAGGCGGGCGCATTTATCTGATCGGAGGCCTGGACGCCGCGGATCTGCCTGTCGACGATGTGCTCGCCTACGAGCCCGAGCGGGATGTCTGGCACGACTGCAGGCCCATCCCCCATGCGCGTGGCCACGCCGCCGCTGCCGCGGCGGGCGACTGGATCCATGTCTTCGGCGGTGTGCGGCGCGCCCTGGGTCCTGATCGTGTGACCCACGATCACCGTGCCTACGATCCGGATACCGACGCCTGGTATGCGCGGCGGCCACTGCCGGACGCCACGGCCGCCGCGTCAGCTGCTACCGCGAGCGGCGCGATCAGTATCGTTGGTGGCGAAGAACGCTGGCTTCGTGGACGCTGGGGGCGCGTCTTGACGGATCGGCATCTGCGCTACTTGCATACGGGGGATCGCTGGCTTTCTCCAGCGGCACCGCTGCCGACGCCGCGGCGAGGTGCCCGGTTGGCCGTGGTCTACGGGCGGCTCTGGTTGGTCGGTGGGCATGGGATCCATGGTGCCCTCGGCGATTGCGCATCCTGGGACATGACCCAGGATGCCTGGTTGCCGGGACCGCCACTCCACGAAGCCATCGACGCACCGGGTGTGGCGGCGGTATCGGGAGAGCTGATCGTCACGGGTGCGCAGCGCGCGGGTGGCCAAGGCGTCTTGGTGGAGTCCTGTCGGGTCGCGACTCGGTACTACGTCCACGAGCGCTTGGACTCCGAAGAGATCGAGCCGTAGCCTGGGTTCAATGAGCCCGGCTGACGGCGGCGGAGCCAGCGATGCCGCCGGTCGACCGCTCGCGGGTTTCACGGTGGCCTGGATCTTCCGCGATGGCACGCGCGAACTCGCCCAGCGCTTCTTCGTCGAGCAGTGACCACGCTTCTTCTTGCAGTTGATCGACCAGATCGACACGCTTGGCGCGTCGCGCGGCAACAGTCAGCTTGGTCAGCATGGAAGCGTTCGGCTGATAGGCCAGCAGCCAGGATTGGAGACGGTCGACCAGCTTGCCAGCATCGGGAAGCGGTGGGTCGGCTTTCGGCGGCTCGCAGGTGGCCATGCCGAGCAAGAGAGCAAAGGCCGCGACGCCTTCGTCTTCGATTTGCGAGCCAAGCCAGCGAAGATAGGACTCACGATAGACCCACGTGGTGCCTGGGAAGTCTTCGCGGACCCGCAGCTCGGCGATCCACCAAGCCACCTGTCGTGCCAGGTCGACCACGTGTAGCCACAGGGCAGGATCTCGACTCGCCTGATCTGCCAGCTCCGCGGAGTCCTTTGGCGCGAGCTCGCGCCAGATCAGGTGGCCGAGCTCTTCACGCGCCCGGCGAATGGCGGCGTCCCGTTGGCTGTACTCGTCCTGAGGCTCGCTACCGAGCGCGGTGTCGAGCTCGTGCGCGGCCAGGCTGTCGTAGAGCTCGGCAGAGCGTTGTGGTTGACCGAGGGCGCGATTGAGCGCCACCACTTCCTGGGCATCGATGAAGCCGCCGACGCCCGTGCAAATGCGCTCTTCGGCCAGGTTGCGCCGTGCTTCCACCGGCGCGAACGGTGACTCCGCAGCGCTCCCGGAAGCATCGGAAGAGGCCGTTCCGGCGTCGTCGATCTCGCGCAGCACCACCATCAGATCGTCGATCACAAACGAGAGGCGTGTGACCCCGAAGCCACCGACCTCGCGACTACGGTCGAATAGCAGCAAGTAGGTGTCGCGCGCGGCGTCGAGCAGCCCTTGATTGCGAAAGCGCAGAGCATGGCGATAGAAGTGCTCGAACTGCTGCTCGGTGAGGGTGTCGGCGCGTTGGGTGGGTATGGCAGGCTCGTTCACGGGCTGCTTCTCAAGGAGGAAAGGTGTCGACCAGGGTTGGCATCGGGGGAGCGCCCGCCACCAACAGGATGGCGGGCCCGATGACGATGCGGTCGCCGAGCCGGACCAGGGCCTTGCCCGACGAGGTCACGCCCGTGCTCGCGCCCAACGGCGGAATGACGACGGGGTAGGGGACACCCGTCACCGAGTTGATCATCTGGCACACCGAACCGACGGTGGCCAGCGGCATGCCGTTGGCGAGGATGAACGGTGGTGGGATGGAAATCAGCACACCGCTGTCGGGCGCACCCACGGCACCCGGCGTGAGAACCACCGTGGCGCCGATGGTTACTGGGGGACCGGGCATGTGACGGTTCCCGCGCTGTCGGCGGCCGGCAGCTTCGGAGCTGTGGCCGGGAAGGTCGGGAGCTCGAGGGTCGCCGCGGGGGCCTTGGCAGCTTCCCCGTCACCAGCGGCTGGCGCTGCATCACCCAAGACCGTCGACAGCGTGATTTGCACGAATAGGCGTGCCTTGTCGTCTGACGAGACGGTCACCGTACCGCCGGACGGCGTCGGGGTCGGTGGCTTCGCGGTGGCGGTGTCGATGTCGAAGCGGAGCAGTTGCTGGCCGGTCGGAACCTGCGCCCGATCGACGAACGGCGCCTGATTGTCTTGAAGCAGGCGGAGCAGGGACCAGTTGTTCTCGTAGGCGTAGATTACGGTTCGGTCCACGAGCCGGGCGTTGACCCCGGTGGGTGTGGTGGGCTGTGTCGGACCGTCCTTGGCCCAGATGAAGGATTGCGAGACAGGCTCCCCGAATGTCCATCGCAAGGGCGTCGTGGCGTCGGCAGCGGCCACGCGACTGTCGATGGCGAAGGGCCATTCGATGACGTCCGAACCCCCGATCTCCTGGTTGGTGTTGGCGCGTGGCGAGACCTGTAGATCGAAGGCGGGCAACGCTTGCGGTGCCTCGGCGTGTTGGGCAACGAAGCCGGCGAAGAAGCCGCGCACCTGGCACATTCGAGCAGTGAAGCGCTCTACGGCGAACAGGGGGTCGTCGCTGGGCACGCTGCCGAGCGGCCACTGCCGACAGGGATCGAGGGGTGGTTCCGAGCTGGGCTTGGCAGATCTCCCGAGAGCCAGAAGACGAAGAACCGCGGGCGCTTCCTGGTCGTAGCGGGTGAGCACCGCGGCGAGGCCGGCGGGCAGGATCTCTTCCTGCCGCGTGGTGGACGGCTGCTCCCGGAACGGGTAGCGTCCGAATGCCTGCTGGCCAAAGGTATCGGCGAGCCGGCGGTAGGCCTGCCGTCCACAGGACGTGGTCAGCGCATCGCAGCCGCGCGACACAGCGCGCACGAGCTGGTTGCGCTGCTCGAGGAAATAGTCGCAGGGCGACCCGTTGCGTAGGGACGGTGCCGTGGTGGTGGCAAAGCAGGCATCATCCCGGACCGTGACCTGACAACTGGTGGCCGACGCGCCGGCCATGTCGCCGGTAATGAAGGTCTCGAGCTCGGTGATGGCATTGCCCGGTCTCTTCGCTTCGACGTCGGCAAGATCGGCGAGAATCACCTTGAAGCGGCCGAAGGCCGTCTGCTGGGTGAGGCCCCAGGGGTCGTGAAGGGGGAGCCCCTCGAGGACCGGCCGCGCGTACCGCTCTGCAAGATTCTGAACTTGCTGACGCGCGAGCGCGAGCTTGGCTTCGAGAGCTGCCTGGTCAGCGACCTCGAACGCGTCGAATGCCATGTTGTCGTTCCCGTTCCAGCCGCCGAGATTGGCCGCGGTCGCGTACGGGGCTGACTCGGTCAGCACCTGGTCGAGCGATTCCAAGATGGCCCGCTGTTGGGTGAGCAGGGTGGCTGAGAGCTGACAGTAGGGGATGGCTTCGGCCGTGCTGCAGTCGCCGCCACCCGGTGGACGCGTCAGCGCGCCCAGGAGACTGCTGAGGTTGTCTCTCGCTTGGCTGAGGTTGTCTACCTGGCTGGCGACCAAGCGCTCGCGCTGGCCGGTGAGGAATGTAGTCGGCAACTCGGAGAAGCGTTGCGCTTGCCAGATCAAGGTCAGTATGTTGACTTCGAGCGCGGCGCGGGCAGCGGTCCCAGTATTGGCGGCCAGCCCATCCAGCAAGGTCGGCTGGGCGTCTCGATACGTGGTGAAGGTTTTGTAGAGGGCGTTGGCGCGAGCCAGGGTCGGAACATCCCATTCCAGGAACTTGCCCGTCGGAGGATTGATCTGGAGCAGCAGATCGGGCCGGTCGGGAACGTTCATGAAGGGCTCGCCGAGTAGCTGACGAATCGCGTCGCGCAGCGCGAGCACCTCGGTAGAGATTACGAGGGTGGACTTGCCGTCTTCGTTGCGCGCGAGCAGCGGACCTGTGGTCGTGGTGCGGTAGCTGGCAAGTCGCTGACGAAACTGGGTGAAGCGGTCGCGTGCGCGCCGGTCCAGCGGCACGGCCACGGACTTACCGAGCAGCTCAGAGCGATTGAGCCGATCGATCAAGCTGTTGTAGCTGGGCCCCAGATCAAACGTACTGCTTCCCATCCATCGGACTTCCGGACGCGCCAGGTCGATTTGCGTCTGGTTGATGGTGTCCAGCAGTTGCTGGTAGATCGCCTGGGGCTCGGCGACCGGAGCTGCCTGCTCGATGGCGCGGATCTGCTGCGCGAGCTCGCCGAGGTCCTCGACGATGATGTTCTTGTCGTAGAGGGTAGCGAGCATCGAGTCCCCCATCCGCTCTGCATGTCCGCGCATGCGGGCAACGTGGCGCCCGGTCGGTTGGTAGGCTTCGGGAACGTTGGCTCGCGCCAAGACCAATGAGTAGTAGGAGCTGCTGGCCAGAGTCGGTGGAGAGACCCGGCGATCGTAGACCGTCGTGGCCAGCGCGGAAAACGCCTCAGCCGGGTCATTCTCGGTCGCGATGCACCGCGCTTCGACAAAGCAGTTGAGCTGATTGATCGCACGCTCGGCGGTTCGGGTCGCTGCGGTGTAGGCGTAGAGCTCGTCGTACGTCGGGATGGACAACAGATCCGTCACTTGTCCGTGCGCCAGCTCTGGCAGCGAAACGGGGGGAGAAGTGCCCTGCGTCGCGACGCTAGCGTCGGCATCGGGAACAACGGGTTCGGTATCCGCCGGCGGGGTGGTGCTCGTGGCAGCCGCGACAGCGCCGTCGGCTGCGGCGACACCGGTCGGCAGACCGGCTGCTCGCTGCGCGCCGGTCTTCAGAATCCTCGAAGCGGTGGCGGGATTTGACGCGCCACCCGAGGACTGGGGTGCTGTGGGGCACGGCGCCAGGGGCTCGTCGACGATGGTGGAGTCACGTGCGGCGAGCGCTTCGATGCGTTGGTCGATCAGGCGTCTGGTGGTCGGGAAGACCGAGCTTTGGTAGGTGCCAGCGCCAGCCGTGATGATCTGGCGCTCGAGCTTGCTCTGCCAGGAAGGCGGGAGCAGGACGGTCTGGAGCCTGTACTCCTCGACCGTATCGGCGGAATCGAGCAGCGAGCAAACGTTGGCGTGGTCGACCTCCAGATCGCGTCCCGGCTGCGCGGTCGCGTCAATGGCTGGCGCAAGGAAGCCATTGGCGAGTTGCTTGGATTGCTCCTCGATCTGCACGCTCGTCCACCAGAGGGCGATGGGGCCGAGAAAAGCGAGGCAGAGTGTGGCCATGCGCGCCGCGCGCAATTTGCCCTCGGCACGCCGCGTGGCGTCCCGCGTCGGAAGTGCCAAGTTCCACTCGTGAAAGATCTTGTAGGAAAACAGATCTGAAAGAAAGTCGACGTGAGTGTGGACCGGCTCCTCACTGCGCGACGTGGTGACCAGATTGCCGAGAGAATGAGGCGAGGCCACCTCTTCGAAACCATGGCCGCCACAGAAGTAGGTACCGCGTAATGGCAGCGGCTCATAGCCGGCACCGGGCGTGAAGACCTGGTTCAGCACGATGCCGAGCGGTGCTTCCAGGTTGCCCAGCGCGGCTGGGAAGGCGGCGAAGGCGAGCCGATCTTCGGGCGCCAGGTCGACAGAGGGATCGGCCAGTGCGAGGAGCTGAAGCCGCTCGATCACGGGTCGTAGGCTGCCGATGGCGTCACGGGCTGCCGAGGCGCTGTAGGCGGCATCGAGCGCTTGGGGGTTCGACCAGCCGAACATCTGGCGGCGTTCACGGTCGAGCAGGGTGTCGGCGAAGACTTGGTAGCCGGCCATGGCGTCGCATTGGGTGATCAGCACCCACACGGGCAGGCGCATGCCGAGGTGCTTCTGGGCCTCGATGAGCTTGAGTCGGATGGCCGCGGCGCGGTCGGCAAGGCGGCTGCGCGCAGCATCGGCGCCGTCCTCCGCCCCGAGCGTGGCCAGCAACTCGCCGGCCGAGAGGGTGAGCAGGACGCCATCGGCTGGGCGCCAGCGTCGGCGCAGGCGGAGGCGCCGCAGCAGCGCACGCCAGCTCGGATTGTCGCTGTGCTCGTCGCCCGCCTCGAGGACCAGGCTGCCAGCAACGTCGAGGACACGGGCGCGGTCGAAGGACCACCAGGTGGCGGGGGGCGACGGTGTGTCGAACGCCTCTTCGGGCATGCCTTGCGGCTGACGAAGCTGGGTGTGGGCGAGGACCGTGGACTTACCAGCGTCTTGCGGACCGAGGCTGAGGATGGCCGGGACCACGTGGGCGCGCCTTGCGTTCGTCAGGTGCTGGCGGGGCAGGGCTCGGTCGATGGCACGCTCTTGGGCGGGCGTTCGCCAGTCGAGGACTTGCAGCTCTTGGGCGGACTCGACGCCGTCGAGGTCGAAGTGACCGGTGCCCTGCGGGTCGATGACCTCTGCAGCAGCCCTTGCGTGCCGAAAGCGCAAGATCAGGACGACCAGCGAGAGAACCGCTGCCAGGGCGATCAGCCCGAGCAGCAGCGGCGTACGCGCGAATGCCAGCAGGCTGTCGAGAACTGCCTGCATCACGTCCCGAGCCGCGTGAGCTGGCGCAGCAGTTCAGCGATCGGTTCGCGGACGGAATCGGTGGCGCTGAACCAGATCGGAAACGTCGAGACGAAGAGTGCGGCGAGCACCAGCGCGAGC
>CALFAM010000314.1 GCA_937948815.1 uncultured bacterium | reverse complement strand
GATGTCGGCTCATCGCATCCTGGGGCTGGAGCAGGTCCCAAGGGTTCGGCTGTTCGCCGATTAAAGCGGTACGTGAGCTGGGTTTAGAACGTCGTGAGACAGTTCGGTCCCTATCTCATGTGGGCGCAGGACACTTGAAGGGATCTGTCCCTAGTACGAGAGGACCGGGACGGACGAACCTCTGGTGCACCAGTTGTCACGCCAGTGGCACAGCTGGGTAGCTACGTTCGGAAAGGATAACCGCTGAAAGCATCTAAGCGGGAAGCCCCCCCTAAGATTAGGTGTCCCCGAAGACTCCTGGAAGACGACCAGGTTGATAGGCGGGAAGTGTAAGCGTTGCGAGGCGTTGAGCTAACCCGTACTAATTAGTCGTTCGGCTTGACCATTCATCTAGAGTGACCGATTCCAGCGGATCGTGTCGCCGTGGCCTGATTCAGTTGATCTCGAGCGGAGACGCTCGGGCTTGATCTTTACAGTTTTTCCGGTGGCCCTAGCGAGGAGGAAACACCCGTTCCCATTCCGAACACGGCAGTTAAGCTCCTCAGCGCCGATGGTACTGCATGGGAGACCGTGTGGGAGAGTAGGTCGCCGCCGGGGATTATTCGAAACGGCTCTCGCTTTGCGAGAGCCGTTTCCCTTTTGGGGAAAGGCGGTCAACCGCGGGCCAAAGCCTTCTCCGGATCTTTCTTGACACGTTCAGGGGCCGCCGGTACGCTCTCGGGTCCGTCGCGGCAGGCGCCGCTGGTTCCCCCATCCAAAGTCGGTCATTATGTCCTCCAGCCAAGAAAGAACCCTCGTCGTTGTCGAGTCGCCTGCCAAGGCCAAGACGATCAGCCGGTTTCTCGGCCCCGAGTTTCGGGTCGAGGCCAGCTATGGCCACGTTCGCGATTTGCCCCAGAATGCCAAGGAGATTCCCACCAAGATCCGCAAGGAACCGTGGGCACGCCTCGGCGTCAATACCGGGGAGGGCTTCGAGCCGGTCTACGTCGTTCCGGCCGACAAGAAGAAGCACGTTCAGCGATTGCGAGAGGCCCTTCGCGATAGCGACCGACTTCTGCTCGCAACGGATGAAGATCGCGAGGGTGAGAGCATCAGTTGGCATGTTCTGGAGCTTCTGCGACCGAAAAAGGCGGTTGATGTTCAGCGCATCGTCTTTCACGAGGTAACGCCCGAAGCCATCAAAGAGGCTTTGGCATCGCCCAGAGCCGTCGATGAGTCGTTGGTTCGCGCCCAGGAGGCGCGCCGCGTTCTCGACCGCCTCTATGGCTACTCCTTGTCGCCGCTTCTGTGGAAGCGTGTGGCTCCGGGGCTTTCGGCGGGGCGTGTGCAGAGTGTTGCCGTTCGTTTGCTCGTCGCTCAGGAGCGAGAGCGAATTGCCTTTCGCGCGGCCTCGTTCTGGGACATCAAGGCGAACGTCAAGGCAGACGAGAGCAGCTTCAAAGTCAATCTCGTTCGGATCGGCGATCGACGAATCGCCGATGGAAGCAGTTTTGATCCGAAGACGGGCAAACTGGCGGACAGCCGCCGAATTCATCTCGACGAAGCCAAGGCGAAAGCGCTTGCGGAAACCGTCGAGGGCAACCGGCCCTGGTCGGTTACGCGGCTGGACCGCAAGCCAGGAAGTCAGCGCCCAGCGCCCCCGTTTATTACCTCGACTCTGCAGCAGGAAGGCAACCGCAAGCTGCGCTACACCGCAAAGCGGACGATGCGCCTGGCGCAGCAACTCTACGAGGGTATCGATCTCGACGGCGAGCGCATTGGTCTGATCACGTATATGCGTACGGACAGCCTGAATCTGGCGGAGCGGGCGATCGAGCAAGCCCGTGACGTGATTCGTACGCGATACGGCGCGGAGTATCTTCCGGACAAGCCGGTTCAATACAAGACCAAGGCCAAGCGGGCGCAGGAGGCACACGAGGCCATTCGGCCGACCGATCTCGCCCGACGCCCGCAGGATGTGAAGCCTTACCTCGACGATGAGCAACACAAGCTCTACGAGTTGATCTGGAAGCGCACCGTCGCATCGCAGATGGCTGCTGCGCGCTTCGAGCGCACTGCGCTCGAGGTTTCGGTCGACGGTGGCGAAGATGGGCCGGTCGTGTTCTCGGCACGTGGAAAGAGAATCGTCTTTCCTGGCTTCCTACGCGCGTATGTCGAAGGCTCTGACGATCCTGATGCCGAGCTCGGTGATCAAGAGACGGTGCTCCCGAGCCTCACGGAAGGACAGGCGCTCGAGCCGACTGCAGTCAACGCCGAAGGGCGCTCGACGCGCCCGCCTGCCCGTTTCACCGAAGCTAGTTTGGTCAAGAAGCTCGAAGAAGAAGGCATTGGCCGTCCGAGCACCTACGCCACGATTATCAGCACGATTCAAGATCGTGGCTATGTGTTCAAGAAGGCGAATGAGCTGGTTCCGACCTTTACGGCGTTCTGCGTAACGGAGCTCCTCGAGCATCAGTTTCTCGACCTGGTGGAGGTCAAGTTCACCGCGGTCATGGAAGACGAGCTCGATGATGTCGCTGAGGGCAAGCAAGCCTGGGATCAGCTCGTTGCGCAATTCTTCCACGGCAAGGATGACAAGGCCGGCCTCGAGCAGCGCGTCAGTGAGGGTGAGGTCACCTATCCCGCCATCGCGCTGGGCAATGACCCGGAGTCTGGCCAGCCGCTGGTGGTGAAGGTGGGACGCTATGGCCCCTACCTTCGACGCGGAGAGGGAGACAAGAGCGCGATCGTCAGTCTGCCGGAGGATATGCCGCCTGCGGAACTGACCATGGACGCTGCGCTCGAGCTGCTGCGAACCAAGGATGGTGAGAACGAGCCCGTGACGACGGTCGAGTCGACGGGGCGCAATGTGTACTTGCAGACCGGGCGCTATGGGGCCTATCTCGAGGTCGAGCAGACCGAAGAAGAGAAGGAAAGCAAGGAAAAGCCGCATCGCATGTCCTTGCCCCGCGATCTCAAGGCCGACGATCTGACGCCCGAGATTGCTCGCAAACTGATTTCGCTGCCGCGGGAGATTGGCAAGCACCCGGACTCCGGCGAGGTGATCCTCGCGAGCCTGGGGCGCTACGGCCCGTACATCAAGCACGAAAAGGACTACCGCAACCTGCCGACGTGGCAGGAGGCCTGCGATATCGAGCTGCCCAAGGCGCTCGAGATCTTGAGTCAGCCGAAGAAGGGGCGTCAACGCGGCGCGGCGACCAAGAAGGTACTGAAAGAGCTCGGCGAGCACGAGAGTGCCCAAGGGCCGATCCAGGTACTGGAAGGGCGCTACGGTCCCTACGCGACAGATGGCAAGACCAATGCCTCTTTGCCCAAGGGGAGCGATCCGCTCAACGTCACCCTCGACCAGGCGGTCGAGTTGCTCGACGCCCGTCGCAAGAAGCCGGTGCGGCGTCGCACCACCACCCGCCGCAAGACGAAGAAATAGCCAACTGGCTTGCTCCGCCAGATGAATCCCTCCGTGGCCGACTGCTCAGAGGCAGTCGCCCGCAGAGGCATTCATCTGACGAACCCGCCACTTGATTCCCATTCCCAGGAACGGTTGCGGTGGTAGCCAGCGCGGCCCTTCGAGGGCGAGCGCGTCTGCTAGCGCCGGGCTGTCCTCGCCGCAGACGAGATCGGCCGTCAACCTGCCCAGAGCCGTACCCATGGCGATGCCGGCGCCGGTGAAACCGCCCGTGGTCGCCGCGCCCTCTCCCAGCCGCCCGAAGAAGGGGCGAAGATTGGGGACCGCGCCCATCGGCCCTGCCCAGGTGGTCTCAAAAGGCACGTCGGCGAGCGCTGGGTACCGTGCGGCCAGCGCTGTCCGATGCCCTTGCTGCGCGGCTTGCAAGCGATCCTCGCTGCAGCGAACCCTTCGGTCGTAGTGGATCTCATTCCGGATGAGTAGCCGCTGGTCGGCCGTGCGACGAACGCTCGAGCCCATCGGATCTTGCGCCAGGATCCCCCACGTATCCCGATCACCGAGGCCGGCCTGCTCGCCCGCCGTGAGCTGACGCGTCAGACTGCCGAAGGTCAGCAGTGGGAAGAGGCGCTGTTGAAGAATGCCCAGATTCGGTGCCCAGGCATTGAGCGCGACGATCAATCGAGACGCTCGCACCTCTCCGCGCGCCGTGCGGAGCCTGTAGCCGTTCCCGAGAGCAATCGACGTGACCGGGGACTCCTCGAATAGGGTCACAGTCGGCGGAAGACGGGTGGCAAGACCATGAGCCAGCGCGCCGGCCTGCACCAGCACACTGCCCGGGAGCCGAATGCCACGCTGATAGAAGCTCGTGCCCACGGCGGATGCCATCCCCGCGCTGTCGAGCACCTCGTAGGGCATGTTCGACTGATCGAGCCAATCCTCGAGGCTCGCCAGCGAGCGACACCCTTCGTCACCCGCTGCGGCGTGGATCCATCCTCTTTCGTCCCAGTCGCAGTTGATGCCATCTTCCGCGACCCGCGTACGCAGGGCATCGATTCCCTGGCGCGACAACCGGACCACACGAGAAGCCTGTGCTGGCGGCATGGCGGCAATGAACGAGGCAGCATCGACCACGAATCCGGAGCTACGCCCGGAAGCACCGCCGCCGGCTCGCTTGGCGTCGATCAGCACGACGCGCCAGCTAGGGCGCAAAACGGTCAAGCGGTGTGCTGCCGCGAGGCCCGTAAAGCCTGCACCGAGAACCACGCAATCGGCCTCGACCGTGCCCTCCAGTCTGCGCGCCGGCGGTAGCGGCGGCGCGGACTCCAGCCAACCACAGACCCCGAGATCGGAGGGCAGGGCATTCGCGCGCCGACGCCCAAGTGACGGCATGATCAGCCTGCTTCGCGGGTCGGACGGAGAACGAGTGGTTGATCCGCGTCCGGCAAGTCCAGTGCCGCTGCCAGGTCGCCAATCGGTTGGCCGCCCGGTAGCCACGACGGTGTCGACTCCCAGGAATCGTCGGCCAGCGAGGCGGTGAAGCCGAGTGTCTGCCACAGGTTGCTGGCAAAGGTCGGCATCACCGGCGCGATCACGACCGCCAGGGTCTTCGCGGCCACGAGCTCCAACGCGACGCTCGTCCGCCGCTCTTGCTCGCGGTCCGGTACCCCAATCCAGTGCGTCTCGCCCGCCGCGAAGCGCTTCGCGGTGCGCACGAGCTCGCTGCAAAGTCGCGAGATACGCTGGGGAGAGAACGTCGCCGGCGAATAGGCCTCTTCGGCTTCGGCGATCAGCTCGCGAATGCGGTCGAAAAAGTGGCGCTGGTCAGCCGTCCAATCACCTGTCGACGGTGCCTGCCCGTCGTACTCGCTGGCGACGCGCCCGCTCAAGTCGGCCAGCCAGGGGCGCCACCGCTGCCGCAACTCGCGATCGACCGTTCCCGCGAAGTCGTCCGAGGTGAAGTTCGTCTCCTCCTGCTCCGGACAGCTGTGGGCGAGGTAGTAGCGCATGACGTCTCGCGGCACGGCGGCTGCCATGTCCTGGCCGAGGATGCGATGGTCCCTGCTGGTCGAGAACTTCTCGCCGTCGAGACGGTAGAACTCGTTGATCACGAAGGACGTGGGAAGGCGAAGCTCGGCGTCGTACGCCATGTACAGCGCTGGCAGAAGGATGCTGTAGTAGAAGCTGTTGTCGTAGCCGAAGAACTGCACAATCTCGGCATCGTTCGCACGCCAGAAGTTGTCGAAGCCCTGAGCAGCCCCGGTCGCATCATTGATGTGGCTCGCGTAGGCGAAGTAGCGAGCCGCCATTTCGAACCAGACGTAGAGCGTCTGATTGGCGAGCGCCGGCGCATCCGGCCTCGTGCTGTCGCCGGCGTCACCGCCCGCCATCGGCACCGGAATTCCCCACCCGGACGGATGGCTGATCGCCACGTCCGGCAGGCCCTGTGCCAGGGTCCGCTCGCAGAACGCGCGCAGATGCGGATTCATCGTCACGGAGCGATGGTAGGCGCGAAGCCTCTCTGTCCACTCTCCGAGCGGGAAAACCAAGCGCGTGGTCGGCCGCTCGACTGGCGTTTGCTTGCATGCCGAGCACCGTGGCGCCACCAGGTTGATGCAGTCATTGACGCCTCCGCAATCCTCACAGGTATTCCCCGTCACGCCGGCGCCACAGTGCGGACACTCGCCCGCGATGTCCGCTTCGAAAAGATAGCGATCACAACCTTCGCAGAAGGGCGCCGGCGCTTCGCGCAACTCGATCTTGCCCGTCGACCAAAGCCGGTCGAAGAGCGACATCACCAGCGGCCGGAAGTGGGGCGACGTCCGAGGGTCCATGAACACCGTCATGTTCGTGCCGGCGGCGTCCAAGGTCTTACGAATACTGGCCACGAAATGGTCCGCTGCTTCCTCCCCCGACATGCCCATCTGCTGGCCCATGCGCTCGACATACATGCAGTGGTCGTCCGTACCGCAAGCGTAATGAGCGTCGATTCCACGCTGGCGGAGGTAGCGCGTGTAGTAGTCCGCGGAGAGGTACGGCCCGGAAAGATGGCCGAGGTGCAGGTCACCGTTGGGGGTGGGCGGCGCGGCGGTCACCATGACCCGCTTGGGAGTGCCATCCTCGGTCCCCTCGGTCTGGCCATCTGGCTCGCCATCCAGCCACTGCTTGCGGTCTTCCCACCAGACTGTGAGGAAGAGCAGATCCTCCGTGTCCGACGTGTTCTGGAGAACGTGCTGGTGAAATGGGCGGTGGAAGACGACGCTGCCCTGCTCGACCGGCGTGCTCTCCTCATTGACGGTCATTAGCCCTTGGCCTCGAACCACGAAGAAGGTCTCGAGTTCTTGGTGCTGGTGGTGCTTGGTCGCCTCGCCGGGCGCCAAGATGGCCCAGGCCGCGCCGAAGGGCGGCTCCACCACACCTTCGACCGGGTAGAGCATCTGCAGATCGACGTTATAAGCCTTGAAGAGCTTCTCGGAATCGAGCTTCTGAACGTACATGATGATCCCCTTCGAGTCGCGATGTGTTTGCCGGCCCTGCTCGCCCGACCTGGATCCGCCGGGCGAGTCCCCTCCGTGCGGAGGAACGGTCACCGTGCGCGCGAGCGGTGCGCACGGTGATCCCGTGGTGTTGAATCAGCCGCCTGCCGCCACCACGGGCGGGGCCGTGGGCGATTGCTTGGCCGCCAAAATGGAGCGCTGGATCCATCCGGCGCGAACCGGCAGCAGAGACAGCACGGTTTCGCTGATGCCGTGGGTGTCCTCGCAATAGCCCTGCAGGTAAACGTTGGGCGCGAGCGTCGGCTGCGACTCGATGCGATAGTCACGCGCGACCTGGTACCCGCCGAGGTCATCGCGCTCGAAGTAGGGTGCGAAGGCGTCGAGCAGCGGATGCTCCTTCGGCCAGTCGTAGCCCGTGCAGACCACCGCGCCGTCAGCTTCGAAGGTGCGCGCGGCGCCGCTCATGACGTCCGTGTACTGGGCTTCGATCGTGCCATCTTCGCGCTCGAACATACGGTCGAGCTCGAGGAACGGCTCCAGTCGCGCCCGTACGTTACCTTCGACTTTCTGGCGATAGAGCGTCTGGTAGATCGCGCGGATCAGCGCGTGATCGATCACCGCGTAGTTGACGTCCCGCAGCTCTTTGAGAAAGCCGCGGCGTTTGTCAGCCGGCATGCTGTTGTAGCGGTCCACCCACTCCGGGAAAAAGACTCGGTTGGTGAAGTCGCTCTCGTCGACCGGCTTGTAGGCAAAGCGCCGGATCGTCGCCGTGACGTCGGCCTGCGGGAATCGTTTGATCAGGTCCTGGAAAATCTCGGCGGCGCTCTGGCCGCTGCCCACCACCAGGAATCGGTGAGGAGCTTCGGTATCCGGAAACGCTGCTTCGAGCTTGCGCAGGTAACCATGTGAGTGGAAGGCGCGGCTACCGAGCTCGATGCCGGCCGGGGCGGTCGGGATTCCACCCGCAGCCAGGACCAGGTTGCGCCCGAGGTAGACCTCTTGCTTGCCGGTCGCGAGGTCTTCGGCTTCGACGCGTACGAGGCTCGCCGGCCGTGAAGCATCACCCTCCGGGATCGGCGCGCCCGATGCGTCCGCGGGAACAACGCGCAGTGCCCGGCGTCCGTAGCGCACGTGCTCCTTGAGCTGCGCCGCGGCCCAGCACAAGTAATCATTGAACTCGTAGCGGGTCGGGAAGAGGTCGCGAAGATTCAGAAAATCGTACAGCCGCCCTTTCTCTTTCAGGTAGCAAAGAAAGGTGAAGCGACTTTGCGGATTCTCGACGGTGATCAGGTCTTTGATCACCGTGACCTGGAGGAGTGAGTCCTCGATCAACATGTCCGGATGCCAGACATGCTCGGGCTTCGCCTCCAGGAACAGCCGCGAGAGCTGCCTGTCGGGCGCTGCTTCCTCCAGCATGACGCCCAGCGAGAGATTGGCTGGGCCAAAACCGATGCCGAGGACATCGACAATCGGCGCGATTGCGTTGGCAGGTGCTTCGGATTCCACGGTGCGCGACCTCGAAGGGCCCGCACGGTCGCGGCGTTGGGCAGTACGAACCGGTCAAGGGACCGCGCTGTAGATGCCCGAGGTTCCCCCAGAACCGATGGACACAGAACCCCCACGCGGGGCAAAGGATTGGTGACGGAACCGATTCGGAACGAGTGACTCGAGCCGAGTGGCTACCGTGCCTTGGACGTCGCGACCGGACGAGCGATCCAGCGGGCAGGCTAGCGGACGGTCGACGTATCGTCAAGCGATCCGCGACCTGCCCGGCCGTTGCCGCTCACTGGCCTACGGTTGGGCGATTCGTACACGCCAACTCGTTGCCGAGATGCGTGCCATCGGCCAGTCACCGACGGTCGCTCCCTCGACGATCAGCGTCCACGTGCCCGAAGCGTCTTCACCGGCGAACGAGGCCAGCCCTGGAACCGCGATCGTCGGAACGGGGATGGGGCTGAAAACATCGTGGCTGAAGCATTTGCTGCCCCAATGATCGCCGAGCGGAATCTCCAGGCCCGAGGGGCCCCGGAGCGACAAGCTCGGTGGACCGGAAGGCTCGCCGAACACGGGACCCGTCGGCCAGACCTGAATGCAGAAGTCGACATCGAGCGCAGCTGTCGGCTTGGTCGGCGGTAGCAGGGTTGGCAGCTCGACACGCTCACCTTGGGCAAAATCGACCAGCGGCTGGGCGTCGACTACTACACGGCCGACATCGCCGCGCACGAGCATCGACTCGCTGTGCATGGGCTCGCCGGCGAACGAAGAGCGAAGAACCACCGAGTCCTCGAACGAGCCGTTCGGGCCGTCATCCACCATCGTCAGTGTCACGTGCAGCGTCGCACCGGGGACGAGATCGAATCCCTCGGCTGCGTGGTTGCCTGCGCCCAGGGACGGTGGCGGGACCGAAATGAGGACCTCGAGCCAGCTCGGATGGTCGATTTCGATCCGCTGCGCAACGTCCCAGCGGCTGGAGAGCTGGTAGGTCTGCGTTTCACCCGCGATCAGCCCGCTCGGGCCGCTGCCGATCAGCGCCCCGTCCTCTCGACAGGCCAGCGCGCCATCGACGCACGTCCTTGCAAAGCTGTCCCCGCCGACCACGAGAACATGGTCCTGGACATCGATCGTGCCGTAGGTCTGGTCAATGTAAGCGATCCAACTCGTGAATGTTCCGACCGGTGCCGCCAACGCATCGAGGGTGGGCTCGACCATGAGGGGGACGGTTTCGCCCGGCTCCAGATGCCCCGAAAGTGGTGTTCCCGGAGCTGGCGCGAAGTAGTGAACCGGTCCGAGGGGAAGGGAAATGACCCAGTCCACAGGCTGCCCCGTGGATCCTGCACGAAGCGTCTGCGCAAGCGCGCCTTCGGTAAACGGACCACCCGGTGGACCATGGTGAGCGATCCGTAGCGGATTCTCGGGTTCGGGATCGATCGACACCACATCGAGGCCGATCGGTGGAATCAGCGCCAGACTCTGACCCGAAGGGCGGTCCAAGCCGGCATTGGGGCTCGGGTTCTCGATCACGCCGTAGCAATCCCCGATCTCGTTCAGCCAGCCACTACCGCAGCAGACCACGCCCTCCAGTCGATTCGAAGGGCCGAGCACCGCCGATCCGGAGGAGCCGCCGAGAATGTGGGCATCGGTCTCGATCTCGATACCGTTGTCGGAGGTGATCGATGCTTCCTCGATCTTGAGTGGTAGGCGGCTGGGGAAGCCGGCGACTCTCGTGGTCGCGCCCGTGGTCGTGCGACCGCTGCGCATGAGCTTGAGCGGCTGGCGATCGGTAACCGGCTCGGAGAGGCGAATCAGCGTCCATGCTTGGGTACTGCCGCCGGCCAGCACCTCCTCACACGCGCGCACTTGGGTGGCGGGAACCGTGTAGTCGAGGGTCTCGCCCGGAGACAGGGCGGCAAGAAGCGGGCTAGCAGGTCCCGTGGCTGCGTAGTCGAAGACGATCCGGCGATTGAGGCAAGCGCTCTGACTCAGGTTGTGAACGGTCAAGAAGAGGTCGGGTCCGACCAGCACGCCTCCCTGATGACCTGCCGACCCCGCCGCCGTATCGAGATGGGGTTTGTTCTTCATCGCGAGGTCGTCGCAGAGAGGCCGGGTCGGGTCGTCGCCGAGGAAGCGAAGCGGCTCGAGGGTGAGGGTACACGTCACGCCGTCACAGTCGATCCAGCTCTTGTGGATGAAGAGCCCCTGGGCACGCACCTGCTCCTGGGTGTTCAGATCGACCTCGAAGGGCTCCTGCCAGGGCGGGATCGGCGTCGGTCCGGGAAGACTCTGAGCGGTCAGAAGCGAGGGCCACGAAAGTGCCCCGGCGGCAAGGGTGACGATCAAGGGGTGTCGGCAAGAGCGCATATTCAGTTCTCCTTACGGCCGTGTGGAACAGAGCGACCCATCCGGAAACGCGCGAAACGTCTCGCGATCCTTCAACGTACGGCAACCTGACGCGACGAGAACGGGGCGAAGCGGTTGGCCGACAGGCCTGCACGGAAACAACGTCGCCAGCAGGGGCCCGCCAGCCCGTTACCTTCCTGGCGCAGCAGAGTACGTTCTGTGAGCGGCTGTTCAGGTCGGTGCCCTTGTCCGCGCGCGCGGACGTGTCTCCAGCATCGCGACTCGATTCCAAACTGCGAGAGCCATTTCAAGATGAACACGTTCCAACGCTGGCCTCCGATGTCCCTTTTCCTCGCTTGCGCCATGTTCTTTCCAGGCTCAGGGGCCGCGACCTTCTCGATCGTCGCCTGTGAGGCGGAATCGGGGCGCTGTGGTGTCGCGGTCGCCACCAACAACCTCGCGGTTGGCGCGTCCGTGGCCCATGTCCGAGCCGGCGTCGGAGCCCTCGTCTCGCAATTCGAAACCAACCCGAGCCATGGCCCGGCGGGCCTTCGCCTGCTCGCCGAAGGGAAGGACGCGCAGGCGGCAGTTAAGCTGCTTCTCGAGGGTGACGGAGATTTCGAAGGGCAGGGCATCGAAGCCCGCCAGATCGGGATCGTGAGCGTGAGGGGTGACGTCGCCTCGCATACCGGCGCGAAGGCGAAGGCATCGCGTTGGGCAGGCGCGCGAAGCGGCCGGCACTATTCGATACAAGGCAACGGGCTCACGGGCGAAGATGTGGTCCTCGCCATGGAGAAGGCCTACCTCGCGTCCAAGGGCACTCTGCCAGGGCGGTTGATGAGCGCGTTGCGCGCTGGCCAAGCGGCTGGCGGCCAGCGCACGGGAACGATGTCCGCGGCACTCCTGGTGCGCACCCACGAAGGCTGGCCCCACGACATCGATCTACGGGTCGACGCAGGCGAGAAGCCGGTCCAGGCGCTGTATCGCCTCTTGGCCCTTCACGACGCCCGGCAAGCGATCCTCCGGGCGGAGAGACTGGCTCGGAGCGGGGACACGGAGCAAGCTTGGGTGGCGGTGGCCGAGGCGCTGCACCTCGGCCCGTCTTGGGACCGGATCTGGCGCCGGGCGGCGCGCCTGAGCATGCGCCTCGGCGAGAAGTCGAGGGCGCTCGACTACCTGGGTGTTTTCGTGACCCTCAATCCGACCTGGGCAACGACTGAGCTCGAGGATGACCTCTACGCGCCGCTGCGACCCAATCCGCTCTTCCAGTCCTGGACGACGCGGCCGTAGGCGGCGCCAGCCTTCTGTGGGGTAGCGCGGCTACGCGCTTTGACGCTGGAGAAAACTGTCGAGAACGAGGAGTGACCACACCTGCTCGTTGGTCCAGGAGCGGGAGCGTGCGGACCGTAGGATGCCGGCGTCCTTCAAGCGGTGCAGGGCGGCGTCGAGAAGCGCTGGGTTTCGCTTGGCCCAGCGTCGCACGGGCATGGAGAATCCGATCTTGGGCCGATCCAGCACGCCCTCCGGCAGCCGTGGGGTGAGGTACTGGCGGGAGAGCAGCTTGCCTTGCCCATCCTGGTGCAGCAGCTTGTCGTCCAGCGCCAGCGCGAAGCTCACCATGCGGTGATCCACGAAGGGAGGACGCGCTTCGAGCGAGACGGCCATGGTCGCGCGATCGACCTTGGTCAGCATGTCGTCGGGCAGGTAGGTGTGGAGGTCGAGCCACTGGATACGCTTCAAGGGGGTCAGCTCGGGGCGCCAGTGCTGGCGAAAGAACCACAAATCATCATAGTCCTCGTGCATCAGCTCCGGGTTGAGCAGCGCGTGCTTTTGCCGCAACGTAAACGGCCCCAGGAACATGGCGTAGCGCTCGAGTCCGCTGGCGCCACGTCGCTCAGCCGACCGCCCAACGGTCGACAAGGTGGGCAGAAAGCGGGCGGCGAAGCGCCATCCGGGTGACGGGCGGAAACGGGTCAGCTTGTCGTACCAGTGGTAGCCGGCGAAGAGCTCGTCGCCCCCCTCGCCGGTGAGCGCCACCTTGACATCCTCCACGGCAACGCCCGCGATCATCCGCATGGCCCAGGAACCGTGATCCCCGAATGGCTCGTCGTAGAGACCGGGCATGGCGTCGAGCGACTCTTCGAGGCCGGCCCCGGTCGCCCGTTGCATGCGGTGACGCGTGCCGAGGTGTTCGGCGATTCGCGCGGCGATGGCGGACTCGTCGTGGCTCTTGGCGTCGAAACCGAGGGTGAACGTGCGCGGGCGGTCGACGCTGGCCGCGACCGCGGTCGAGTCGATGCCGCCACTGAAAAAGACACCGACTGGAACGTCGGACAGCAAGTGGTCGTCGACCACGCTTTGCAGCAAGGTGCTGAACTGGTCGAACGCTTGCTCGGGGTCGCGGATGGACGTGCTCGACTCCGGCTGCCAATAGCGCTCGAGGGTCAGCGCGCCATCGTCGTAGACCAAGGTGTGCGCCGGCGGCAGCTTGTGAATACCCTCGTAGATGGTCTTGGGCGTCGGGATGTACTTGTAGGTAAAGAAGTCCCGCAGGGCGGAGCGGTCGAGCGACGGTCGTCCGAGGTCCAGGAGCGCCTTGATCTCCGACGCGAAGGCCAGGCCACCGCCCGGCAGCTCGCGATAGATCAGCGGCTTGATGCCCAGCCGATCGCGGGCCGCGAAGAGCCGTTGCTTGCGGGCGTCCCAGATGGCGAACGCGAACATGCCGACCAGGTGCTCGACGCAGGCCGGTCCATCGCGCAGGTAGAGGGCGAGCAGCACCTCGGTGTCGCTGTTCGAGTGAAACGGCCCCGGCAGCGAAGCGCGAAGCTCGTGGAAGTTGTAGATCTCGCCGTTGTAGACGATCGTGCAGCCGTCCCGGGTCATCGGTTGGTGGCCGGCCTCGGACGGATCGAGAATCGCCAGTCGGCGGTGCCCGAAGGCGCCGACCCCGCCGTGAACGTCGAGCGTGGCGAGGCCACCGTCGTCCGGGCCGCGATGCCGGAGCGTCGTGGCCATGCGCTCGACCGCTTCGCGCGGGTCGGCGATGTGCTCAGGGTCGATACGGCCGACGACGCCAGCGATGCCACACATGGTTGCTCGGAGAGTTGCCTGGAGGGTTGCTCGACGTGTCAGATCGCCTCGTCCCGGCGCGCGCCGCGGCCTCATCGCGAGGCGGAGCGTGCCGGGACAAGGGAGTCGCACTCTTCGATCTGGTGTCCTGGCGGATCAGGTGGCCGGCGCTGCTTCGCTCAGGTGGGTGTCGAGGAAGTGCAGGATGGCCTCGTAGCCCTTCTCCTGGTTCTCGCGCTTGCGGAAGCCGTGGCCTTCGTCGGGGAAGACGATGTATTCCACCGGCACGCCGTTGGCCTTGGCCGCTGCCACGATGTCGTCGGACTCCGCCTGCTTGACCCGAGGATCGTTGGCTCCCTGGAGTACCAGCAAGGGCTTGGAGATGTTCTCGGCGTGGAAGAACGGCGAGATCGACTTCAGGTACTCCTCGTCGTCCAAGGGGCCGAACTCATTTTCGAAGTAGCTGATCTGCGCGGCCCACCAGGGCGGGATCTCCTGCAAAGTCCGGTACCAGTTGGAGACGCCGAAAATATCGACCCCGACGTCGAAGACGTCTGGCCGGAAGGCAAGCGCGGCGAGCACCATGTAGCCACCGTAGCTGCCGCCCATGATGCCGATCCGCTCGGGATCGACGTAGCCGGTGTCGATGAGCATCTGCTTGGAAGCCACGCAGTCATCCAGATCGGCCTTGCCGTGTGCGCGATCGTCCATGTGGAAGAACGTCTTGCCGTAGCCGGAGCTGCCACGGTTGTTGATCGCATAGACCACGTAGCCGTGGTTCACGAGATATTGAACGATGTCGTTGTAGCCGACTCGCGACTGGCCGCCCGGTCCACCGTGAACCAAGACCATCGCCGGCGCCTTGCTGTCGGCGCTGGCGCCCCAAGGCTTGTAGAGAATGCCGGGAATCTCGACACCGTCATAGGAGGCGAACCGAACCACCTCGGGCTCGACCAGGTCGTCCTGGTTGATCTCTTGGGTCAGCGATTGGGTCAACCGGCGCGGTTCGCCACCGATCGTCTGGACGTAGAGGTCGCGCGGTGAGCGGCTGGTCGACGCGTAGAACGCCATCATCGAATCGTCGCGCGAGAAGCTGACCGACGAGACCTCCGCGCCGGGCAGCGCGGGGAGGGCGATGGCGTCGCCGGTGGCGCCGTCATAGAGACGAAGCTCGGTGCGGGCGTCGTTGTTGACGGCGGTCACCCGGTACTTGCCGGTACGCGAGAACGCGGTGAAGGCGATGTCCCAATCTGCCGACTCGACAGGCTGCCACGTGCCATCTTCGAGGCTGTAGCGCACGACGTGGGTGAATTCGCTGTCGCGGTCCGTGGTCAGGTAGAGGCCCTTACCGTCCGGCGTGAAATCTTGAGGGTTGTAGTTGATGGCGCCTTCGTCTGGCGTGATCAGCTCCAGGGAGTCGGTCTGGCTGTCGAACAGGTAGGCGTCCGTGTCGGCATTGGTCACGCTCTTGACCAGCGCCACGTAGCGTCCATCAGACGAGATTGCGGCCGGCGACAGGCCCTGCTCATTGGTGAACAGGAGCTCACGCTCGTAGCTCTCGGCATCGTAGGTATAGATGTCGAAGAAGTTGGGGTCGCGCTCGTTGGTGGCCACGAAGAATGCACTGTCGTCCTGGTTCCAGCCCAAGAACTGGGCTTTCAGCGCGTCGCCCGGTGTCAGGTCGATGGACTCGCCATCGAGGGTCCGGACGTAGATGTGGTTGAGCTCGTTGCCGCCTTGATCCGCGGTGTAGAGGAAGCGCTCGTCGTTGGCGAAGTAGCCGAGCGCGAAGATCGACTCGGCGGTCGACTCGGTCAGCGCGACGGGCTCGCCGCCATCGACCGGGAACGCATAGGCGTTGAAGATGCCGGTCTGATCGCCCGAGACGAGAAGCTTGGTCTTGTCTGGCGAGAAGCCCGCGCCGCGATAGCTGGTGGTGTCGAGAAACTGCCCGATCGAGTACTTGGGCACCTCACGTGGCGTCGGCTCTGGTGTCTCGGTGGGACTGGTGCCGCCGCAGGCAAGGGTGGCGGCGGCCGCCAGGCCGCAGAGGGTGAAGCGGAGGTGGGATGGTCTCATGATGGTCGATCTCCTTGGATGCCGGGTGTGCTCCGGCGTATGCGCCGCACTCGTGAGGTTACCGTCAGAAGCCGCGTCCGCAGCTGTGCAAGCGGCACGGAAGCATCCGAGCCATGCGCTGTCGAGACGTGGCTCAGGGATAGTAGCCGCTGAGCGTCTTGACCGAGACATTGGGCCGGTCGACTTCGAGGGTGACGGTCCGAAATGCCTGGTCGTCGAGGGTGTTGGAGCTTTGGTACGCGATCAAGTACTGCGATCTCAGCTCACGTTCGATGGTCGCGTAGGCCTCCTCGAGGCTGTCGATGGTGTGCAGAAAGAAGCTCCGGCCGCCGGTCTCGTCAGCGAGACGGGTCAGCTTACGCCGCGCTCCCGGGTCGTTCAGTCGTAGCCCGATCGTGTAGACCGTGATCCCCGCCCGCCGAGCGTATTCCAGTGTGGCCTCGAAGTCGAAACGGCTGGACTCGTCCTTGCCATCCGAGAGCACCAGCAACGCCCGCTGGCCGCGAATGCCGGTGAAGTAGTAGAGGCCGAACATCAAGCTGTCGTAGAGAGCCGTGCGGCCCTCGGCCACCAAACCTGCCAGGCCGCTGCCGAGCGCAGCGCGGTTGTTGGTCAGCTCGACGGCGAGGTCTGGAAAGCTGTTGAAGGTGATCACAGCCGCGCGATCGCGTGGCGTGATCGCCCGCTGAAAGAACGACAGCGCGGCTTTGCGGACGTCTGAGAGCACGTCGTGCATCGACGCCGAGTTGTCGATCAGCACGCCGACGTGGATCGGCAGATCACCAACGGTCTCGAACCGCCGGATCGCCTGCCTGGCACCATCCTCGAGGACCGCGAAGTCTTCTTCCGACAGACCTTCGACGGGGCGACCATCTTGGTCGAGTACCGTCGTGTAGAGCTCGACCAGCTGCACATCGACCGTATCGCTCATCTCGGACGATCCAAGGAAGACGAGGTCTTCGGTCGCGTTGCCGTCGGGTAGGAAGCCGACGGCACGTACGTAAGTCACGGGGAGACCATCGGGCAGGGAGACTGGGTGAACGAAGGGCTCCTGGTAGAGCGTGGCGACGCGCCGTTCGTCGAGAAAGATCTCGACGCGGTCGAGCGCACGGCCCTCTGGCACCTCGACCTCGAGGCGAACGCGCAGGCTGTTCTCATAGTGCTTGCCGCGTCGTGGCTCGATCAACTTGACGGCGAAGCGCGAGCCGCCGCCATTGATCAGGATTTCGTCGGCTGCCACTTCGTTGCCCACCGTGTCCAGCCCTTCGGCTCGGAGGACATGGAGATCGGGATGCGGACCGAGGTCGACGCCGACGTTCCACGGCGGCCGGTTCTTGGTGACGACGGGCTTGTCGTCGAGCAGAAACCGCACCTTGGCGATCTCGTTGCCGGAGGCGATCACGTCGAAGCGCGTGAAGCCGGTCAGCAGCGGCGCCTGTGGCCGATGAATCGCCAGGGTGGTTTCGCCAGAGGCAATCGCTGCGATGGCTTCGGCAAAGAGCGTGGCGGTCATCGGATCCTGCTGCTCGGGCGGCACAAAGGCCTGCGCCATGTGTGGCACTTCGATCGGCAGCTCGGTCCGATAGACGCCACCACCTGTTAGGTCGTCGAGGCGCAACACCAGCCGATAGGAGCCCGGCCGCAGGTAGCGCTCGAAGGCAAGTGGGATCAAGTCGGTGGGCTCTGCTCGGTCGTCAGGGGATGCTTCGGTGACGGCATCGGTATCGGCCGGGGGCTCGGTGACCGGAAAGCCAAAACTGTAGCGAAAGGAGTCGAAGAGCTGATCGTCGTGAAGGACTTCGCCGACCAGCCGCAGGTCTCGGGAGCGGAAGCCAGCGTACTCACTGATCGCCACCTGGTCCGCTGGCAGCGTGATCAGCCCCTGGAGCACGGTGCGCTGCTGGTAGCGGCCGAGAAATTGGAGACGCGTCTCCGCGGCGAGCCGCGTGGCGTCGGCGGGCAGCTCGGTGGAGTAGGCGACAAAGGCGTCGATCCATTCTTCGCTGCGCGGGCGCGGCTTGGCGAGCACACGTTCCAGCGTCAGCGCGTAGTTGTCCGGGTCGGCGGCCAGGATCCCCACGACCTGATTCAGCCGGCTGCCGTTGATGCACGCGCGCGAACGCTGAAAGACCGCTGCGCCGGCGGCACCCACGATCGGATTCCAGATGCGCAAAGGTTGGCCATCGCCGGCCTGAACGAACACCAAGGCAAACGGGAAATCGACCAGGTCGCTCTGTTGGTAGTACCAGACCTCGGCTGGAATCCGCGTATTGGTACACCGGACCGAAAGGGTTCCCGCAGGCCGATCATGCAGGAGCAGAACACGCGCGCGATCCTCTTCGAGGTTGCCGAAGCGGGAACGTGCCTCGGCAACACGCACGGGCCAGCGCTCCTTGAGCTCGTTGCGAGTGGTGCGCGGAAACGGGTCACGCTCGCGCCAGAAATGGCGGATGAATGCCGTCCGTTGGTAGTTGCGGGGCAGAGAGAGGAACGCTTTACGCTCGGCGCGCGTGATCAGCGCGTCGACCTCGCTCAGCCAGGTGGCGAGTGCCTCGCTCAGCGGCTCAGGCTCACCATCGACGTGAATGGGCGGTGGCGCAGCCGAGGCTCCTGCGGCGGGCGCCGGCGGTGTTGCCTGCCGCGCAGCCAAGGAAAAGGCACCGACGATGCCGGCGGCGATCAGTGTCGCGACGAGTGCATCGCGGATGCGCCGCCACGCGGAGAAGGCGCCACCGGCGCCGCTGCGCCGTGCTGCACGAGGCCGGGAGCGTGAGGTGGGTCGGGTCGTCATGGGCTTGATGCCCATGGTACCGCCCGCCACGCCTCGATTGCAGATCGGTGGGCCAAAAGGGAGGCCCAGGTGGCTAGATCACCGTCTCGCGAACCACTTCCTCGACCGTGGTGACGCCGTCCTTGATCTTGGCCAGTCCGCTCATGCGCAATGTCAGCATGCCTTCTTCGATGGCCTTCTCACGAAGCTCGAAGGAGCTTGCGCCATTGAGAATCAGGTCGCGGACCTCTTCGCTGACCGTCATCACCTCGTACAGGCCGACGCGCCCGCGGTAGCCAGTCTCGCCGCACTTCTCGCAGCCCCGTCCTTGGAACAGACGCGTCGACCGCGCTTCACGTTCCGAGTAGCCGATCGTGGTCAGGGCGGCCGGTGACGCGTCGACCGGTTCCTTGCAGTAGGTGCAGATACGCCGGACGAGACGCTGGGCGACCACCAGGTGCACCGACGTGGCGACCAGGAACGGCTCGATGACCATGTTCATCAGCCGGTTGATGGTCGATGGGGCGTCGTTGGTGTGCAGGGTCGAGAGCACCAGATGGCCGGTAAGGGCAGCCTTGATCGCCACCTCGGCCGTCTCGAAGTCGCGGATCTCGCCCACCAAGATGGTGTTCGGGTCCTGGCGCAGGAAGGAACGCAGCGCTGCCGCAAAGTTGAGGCCGATGGACTCCTTCATCTGCACCTGGTTGATGCCGGGGAGATTGAACTCCACCGGATCCTCGGCGGTCATGATGTTGGTGTCCGCGCGATTGATCGTCGACAGCGCCGAGTACAGGGTATTGGTCTTACCGGAGCCCGTAGGGCCGGTGACCAGGACCATGCCATAGGGCTTGCGGATCGCATTCTCGAAAGAAGTCAGCGACTCCGCCTCGAAGCCCAGCTTGGTCATGTCGAGCATCAAGTTGTCTTTGTCGAGCAGCCGCATGACGATCTTCTCGCCGTAGATCGTCGGCAGCACCGACACGCGATAGTCGAGCTCCTTGTTGCGGTTCCCGATCTTCGTCTTGATCTTGATGCGGCCATCTTGCGGAAGACGCTTTTCAGCGATGTCCAGCTTGGCCATGATCTTGATGCGGCTGGTGATCGCTTCCCGCAGGCGGAGCGGCGGGTGCATGACCTCGTAGAGAATGCCGTCGACGCGGTAGCGGCAGCGGTATTTCTTTTCGTAGGGCTCGACGTGGATATCGGAGGCGCCGCGCTTGATCGCGTCGGTGAGGATGATGTTCACGAGGCGAACGACGGGGGCTTCGTCCGACTCCTCTTCGAGCGCGTCGATGTCGAACTCTTCGGGCTCTTCTTCGAGCACCTCGAGGTCGTCGACACCCTCGTCGAGGTCCTCCATGACCTTCTTCAGCTCGAGAGCATGGGTCGAGCCGTAGTACTTGTCGATCGCCGTGCGGATCGCGCTTTCCGACGCCACGACCGGTTCGACGTTGTAGCCGGTCATGAACTTGATGTCGTCCATGGCGAAGACGTTGGTCGGGTCGATCATTGCGATCGTGACCTTTGCGCCTGCCTTGGACACCGGCATGATGGTGTACTTGCGTGCAATGTCGGCCGGAATGATCTTGACGACGGTCTCGTCGATCGCCATGCCGGAAAGGTCGATCGCTGCAACCCCGAAATGCTTGGAAAGGAACGACACCAGGTCGGCCTCGCCAATCAACCCCATTGAGACCAGGTTGGTGCCCAGTCTTCCGCCCTGCTCTTTCTGCCTTCGGAGCGCCTCGCGCAACTGGTCGGGCGTGATTTGCCCTTCTTTGACCAGCAGCTCGCCGAGTCGATCGCTCATGCTTTGGTTCCTTCCTCAGTCTCGTGTGCGGTCATCGATCCGGGCGACATTCGTGCTCAACGAATCGATGCCATGCCTGCCTGTGCGACCCGCTCCGGTGGGATCGCCAGTAGGCACGCGCGGGTGCCAGAAATTCGTTTATAGCAGAAGCTACAGGAAAGCTGGTGCCAGAGTGCGTTTTGTGGGGAGCCATACGGACCGTGACGGGCCGGTTCTGTCGGGCCCATGACCGACAGGACGGGAACCCCCAGCGCGTGGGCGAGGTGAATGGGCCCGGTGTCGCCGCCCAGCACGAGTTTGGCGCCTCGCAGCAGCGCGACCAGATCCCGAAAGGCGCGCGCGTCGACGGTCTGCGCGCGACCCTCTGACGAGGCCGCAACCGTCTCGACCAGCTCCTCTTCTCCTGGGGCGATCGGTACGCGGATGCTCCAGCCGGTCTGGTCCGCGATCTGGCGCGCGACCGTGCCCCACCAGGCAGCTGGGTACTGCTTGTTTCCCCAACCGGCGCCCGCCTGAATCACTGCGTATGGGGACGTGTCTCCAGGATCGGGCTGGGCGTCTGGCAGCAGCCGTCTGCCGCCGAGGTCGATCGGAGGACCGGTGATTCCGAGTGGTGCCAGCAGCGACAGGACCCGATCGATGGCATGCACACCCGCCAGCGCAACGGGATCATTGATCCACACCGAGCTCGACGGCTCACGGCGGTCTTGGCGCTTCGCGCCCAGCACCCGTTTGGCGCCGGACAAGCGGGCCAGGAGCGCCCCCTTGTGGTTGCCCATCAGATCGATCGCGATGTCTGCCTCGAACGCTCGGATGGTAGCGAGCGCGGCACGGAGCCCGGCCCAAGCCGCCGGCAGAGACTGCCGGCGCCAGGTGCGAGTTCGGACTTCGATCACGGTGTCGAGGTCGGGATGATCCGCGAGCAGCGGCGCGAACACGGACTCGACGACCCACCCGATCTTGGCATCCGGCTCGTGCTTGCGCAGCGCCGCGAGCACCGGCAGAGCATGCACGATGTCGCCCATCGCGCTGGTGCGCACAAGCAGAATGTTCATTCGGGGAGCTGCTTCACCGCGGTGATCAGGTCACTGGTGGCGTGATCCTTGGGGTCACCGACCAGGGCGGTGCGGCCACCATAGGCGCGCACCACACTGTATTCGGGCACCCGCTCCGGGCTGCCGTAGTCGGTACCCTTGCAGTGGACGTCGGGTTGCAGCTCAGCGAGCAGCGGTGCTGGTGAGTCCCCGGAGAACACGACGACGTAGTCGACGGGTTCGAGGGCCGCGAGCATCTCGGCCCGTTCGCCTTCCGGCACGACGGGACGTCCTTCCCCTTTGAGTGAAGCCACAGAGCGATCGTTGTTGATCGCGACGACCAGCCGGTCCGCTTCGGCGCGTGCCGCGCGCAAGTAGCGCAGGTGGCCGACGTGCAGCAGATCGAAGTGGCCATTGGCAAAGGCCAAGCTCACGCCGTCGCGGCGGAGTCGCTCGCGCTCGTTGCGCAGGGCTTCAATGGTCAGCACGTCACCCATTCGAGCTCCTGACCCAGGTCAGCGCCTCGAGTGGCGCTGAATCAGAACGAATCGCGGCGGCCAGCTCCGCACGGTCCAAGGTCGCGGTGCCGGTCTTCATGACCACGACGCCCCCCGCGTAATTGGCCAGGCAGGCGGCCTCCAGCGGGGACGCGCCGGCGGCCAGGGCGAGCGAATAGGCGCCGATGACCGTATCACCTGCGCCCGTGACGTCGGCCACCTGGTCGGTGCCGTGGACGGGCAAGATCGCGACATCCTCGGTCGTTTCACCGGTGCGAACCCCTCCACCCTGAAGACCCACGTTGCCGCCGACGAGGGTCATGCCATCACTTCCGCGGGTGATGAGCAGGTGCCGGGTACCGAGCTGTGCGCGCAAGGCGCGGGCCGCGGCCGCCACCTGCTCCGGCGTGTCCTCGATTGCATGGCCGAGCAGGGCTTCGGCTTCCTCCAGGTTCGGCGTGGCGCCGTCGATACCTTGGAACGAAGCGAGGCGATAGCGACTGTCGCCAACGATTGGGCAGTCATCGCCGAGGGCGTCGCGCACAGCGGTCAACAAGCTCGGCTGGACTGTGCCGTAGCCGTAGTCACTGAGTACGGCGGCACGGCAGCCTTTCGCCTCAGCAAGGCGGTCGATGAGCTGGCGGTGCTCGTCCGGGCCGAGGTCGACGTGGTCTTCGATATCGACACGAACCACCTGCTGTTTGATGGCGTGGCGCCCGCCTGCCAGGATGCGGGTCTTCGTCGGCGTCCGGTAGCCAGTGCGGATCAGGATGCCGTCGGTCGCCGCACCACGCGCGCGCAAGGCCTCGAGCAGGGCGTCGCCGTTCGCGTCGTCACCCACCACACCCACCACGGCGGGCTGGCCGCCGAGGGCGATGACATTGGCGACCGCGTTGGCGCCGCCTCCCGGCACGTAGCGCTCGCCATCGTGCCGCAGGATCAGCACCGGGGCTTCTCGGGATATGCGCTTCGGCGTGCCGGTGACATACCGGTCCACGACCAGGTCGACGAGCATCGCGACCGGCTGGTCTTCCATAGCATCGACCAACTTCAGAAGGCGCTCTGGCGTGGGTGCGGATTCGGACATGAGCGGCCGTGGATCGTAGCATGCAGATGGGCGAACTTGTGCCGGCGGGCTCGTCGGTACAAGCTCGCGGGCACAGAGCTTCCCGGGCTCTACGTTCTGGCCGCTCGCGCGGTCCCTGGCTTCGGCGGCTCGGAGGAGCGGTCAGGAGGCGCCGCGGCCGGAGAGGACGGCGGGAACGGTCTTGGCGAGGATCTTGAGATCGAGCCAGGGTGACCAGGAGTCGATGTACTCGAGGTCGAGCTCGATCCAGCGATCGAAGTCGACATGGTTGCGGCCGCTGATCTGCCACAGGCAAGTCAGGCCCGGCTTCATCGACAGGCGCCGCCGCTGCCAGCGCTGGTACTGCGCGACCTCTTCCGGAATCGGCGGACGCGGTCCGACCAGGCTCATGTCGCCGCGAACCACGTTCCACAATTGGGGCAGCTCGTCGAGGCTGAAGCGACGCAGGATGCGTCCGATCTTGGTAACGCGTGGATCCTCGCGCACCTTGAACACGGGGCCGTCCATCTCATTGAGATGCATCAGCTCGCGTTTGCGCTCTTCGGCGCCCTCGACCATGGTGCGGAACTTGTAGAGCGTGAAGCGTCGGCCATTGAGCCCGCAGCGGGTCTGCCGATAGACCACGCGCCCATCCGAGGTCAGCTTGATGGCCAGCCCGATTCCGAGCACGATCGGCAGCGCGAGCGCCAGCATGACCGCGGCGATCACCACGTCGGTCACCCGCTTGGCGGCCAGCGGGAGCAATCCTTCCGGAACGGTCGAGAACGACAGCACCGGCGTCCCGTCGAGATCTTCGAGACGGGCTGGCACGCGCGCATGGGGGAAGAGGTTGAGCGCGAAGCGGGTGCAGATTCCCTGCTCGGAAAGCGCCAGGAAGAGATCCTCGAGCCGGTTGAGGTCGCGGCGGCCGACACAGAAGAGGACGTCGTCGACGGCCTCGTCATGGACGATGGGCATGATGTCGTCGATCGTGCCGAGGACCTTGTAGCGTTCCGGGACTTGCGTGGTGTCGGCGTCGGGGTGGGAGATCAGGCCGACAATCCGGTAGCCCCAGTAGCGGTGCTCGCGAATGGAATCGACGAGCGCGATCGCCCCCGGATGGGTTCCGACGATCAGCAGCGTGCGGTAGTTGTATCCCTTGGAGCGCACCCACCGCGAAACCGTGCGCAGGGCGATCTTCTCGCTCAGCAGCAGCACGCAAGCAAGTGCGCCGACCAGCGCAACCCAGAGCCGGCTGATTTGGTCGTTCTCGAGCACGACGCGATCGAGCCGGAACGAGAAAATGGTGAGCGCCAAGAGCGCCATGCCTCCGAGACAGACCTTGATGACGCTGCGGGCCTCGACACCGAGCGGCACGGTCCGATGGGAGCGGTACCGGCCGGTGACCAGCAGCAACGTGCCCCAGATGATCAGCACCAGGGGCAGCAGCGGAAGGTAAGCCTCGAGCGGGTAGAAGGCGGGTGGCACGCTCTCGGGAAAGAGCTCGGGCAGAACCGCGGTACGCAGCCAGTGGGCGAGCAAGAATGCGCCGGTGATCAGCGTCAGGTCGAGCAGAAAGACGCCTGTCGCGAGGGCTCTGGCTTGCTCCTTTAGCATGGTATCTGGGCTCGAATCGGAGGGTGCGAGCGGTAGCTCGCGATTGCGGAACGCGATTGTACAACAGTATCGCGAACTCTCGAATGGTACTGTAGCATTGATCGGTTGGGCGATTCCATCACGAGGCAGGCGTAGACGAACGCCCCACGCCGGTTGCAAGGGCGTGAAAGAGGGCTTCGTAGCGATCGCAGACGCGGTCCCAGTTGTACGTCTCGGCCACGTGGCGGGCGGCGGCGGTGCCTGCCCGACGCGCTGCGCTCGGGTCCTCGACGATGGCTTCGAGCGCCGCTGCGAGCGACGCGGGCTCGGCAACCCGAAAGAGGTGGCCGCAACCGCTGGCGACCTCGCGGTTCTCGGCCGTGTCGTTGACCACCACGCAGTTGCCGTAGCCCATGGCTTCGACCAGCGCCGGATGGGTGCCGCCGACCTCAGTGGCGTGAATGTACGCGAGCGAATGGGAGAGCAGCTCGCGGTAGCCCTCGCCGTAGATGGCCCCCGGAAAGAGCACCCGATGATCTGCCCGATCGCGCACCCTGGCAATGTAGCGCTGGGCGGAGGGGGCATCGCCCACCATTACCAGCGGCCGGTCGCCACCGACCTGGCGGTAGCCTTCGACGACTGCAAGCGGATGATTCTCTGGCTCGAAGCGGCTGACGTACAGAAAGTACTCCCGCGGGTTGAGGCCGAGCTCGTCGAGCACGCCGGTGGTGCGTGGAGGTCGGGGCTCGACGCCGTAGGTGATCATCCATGAGGGCGTGCCGTAGCGCGCCAGGTAGTGCTGGCGTATGACCTCGGCGTCGGTGAGCAGCACGGTGGGCAGCCGGCACGCCAGTCGCTCCGAGACCGCATAGACCGCGCGGCCGAGGTGGCCCCACTTGGCGCGGCGTTTCTCGATGCCGTCGACGTGGAGGGCGTGAGGCAGCCCGCTGAGCCGCAGCAGTGGCACGAACAGGGCATTGGCTCCGTTCACCACCAGGGCGGCATCGTAGCGATTTCCACGGAGACGCTGCCCGCCGGCATGCAAGCAGGAAAGCAAGGTGTGGACCGGGGTGTCGAGATGCTTGGTCGCGACGGTCGGTAGCCTGACCAGGCGAACGCCCTGGAACTCGCGTTCGTCGCGCCGTGTGTAGCGCGGACGGCAATAGACTGTTACCCGGTGCCCGCGGTCGGCCAGGCGCACGCCGATTTCTTCGAGCAGGGTCTCGTAGCCGCCATAGCGGGCCGGAATGCCCCGGCTTCCGAGCAGGGCGATTCGTAGCGGCCGGGCAGGGGGAGCCGGTGTCATGTCGCCCCTTCGTGCGGCGTCTGCGACCGGGTTGGTGGCAGCGGCATGGCTTGGTTGTGGAACCAATGCTCGATCGACGCCGTGCGACGCTGCTGGACGAACTGTCGGCGCGCGCGCAGCAGGTGCCTGCGCCGCCACAGCCAAGTGAAGGCTGGCAGCGAGCTCCGCTCACGCAGCAAGACGTAGCCAATCACCATGAGGTCTCGGATCAAGGTTGGGGCGAGGGTGCGAAAGAGATTCCCCAGACGCTGATGGTAGATGCGCAAGAGGTAGCGATTCTTGACGCCATGGTAGTTGATCACCGGCGACATGGCGCGGCGGCGAGAAGGCAGGTTGGTCCGTCGGTGCAGGGCGCGTGCCGCAGGCTCGTAGATCGTTCGCCATCCGCGGGCTTGCAGCCTCAGGCAGAGCTCGGCATCCTCGCGGAAGGTAAAGAAATCCGGGTCGAAGACGGGCCCGGAAGCCGACCCCGTCGGCGCGTCCGCCGAGCGTGGATCGTCCGGGAAAAGGGCGGCTGGAAAGCGCACATCGTCGAGGGCCCGCCGCGCGAACAGTGCCGCGGCACCGGTGGCGCCAAAGACCTCCTCGGCGGTGTCGAGCTGCCCGCGGTCGAGCGCGCCCGCTTCCCGATCGAGATGCCGCCAGCTGGCAACCAGGCGCATGCCGCATGCGTCGATGCGCTGCTCGCCCCGTGGGCCTGGAAAGCGCAGCAGACGGCCGGTCACGGCTGCCACGTGCTCGGCAGGATCGCGGGCCCGGGCCAGTAGTGTCGCCACGAAGCTGGGCGTGAGGTGCACGTCGGCGTTGAGGGTGAGCACGAAGGGGGCTGTCGTATGGCTCAACGCCTCGTTCATGCCACCGGCGAAGCCCAGATTGACCCCTGCGTCGACCACGGTGATCGGAACCTCGGCGAGCTGCATCGATCGGGCCACCCGGAGACTGCCGTCGGTGCTGGCGCAGTCGACCACGACGACGGACAGGGGGCGGTGAGTCTGGTCCGCGAGATGTTCGAAGCAGGCAGAGAGGTCGTCAGCCTCGTTGTGGGTGACGATCAGAATCGCGACTTCCGGTGCCCCGTCGGCAATCATCGCTTCGTGCTCTTCGGGATCGGTGGCATGGGCGCTTCCGGGTAGCGGTTCCGGAGCTGCCTCGGCCCTTGCCAGTTGGACAGCGCGCCCCAGGTCGATGCCAGCAAGGCTCGGGCGGCCGCGCCACGGCCCGTGGCCAAACGCGGACTGCGCAGCGGAAGTGCGAGCACTCTCAGGAGCATGCCGATCACCAGGGCGCCTCGGGCAAGTAGGGCCCACATGGAACTGTGATGGCGGTGGAGGTAGCGTGCAAGGTGGCGATAGTAGATCCAAAGAAAAGGGCCATAGCCAAGGGCCGGAACACTGGTCCCTCCTTCGTGTACGAATCGCGCCCCGGGTTCGTACACGAGACGGCCTCGGGAATGGCATTCTCCCGCCTGGTCGCTCGCACGATCACGCCGGGCCGCGTCGGCGAGTCGCCGCGCCAGGTCGACATCCTCGAACCAGGCTGGATAGTAGCCACCGTCGAAGCCGCCCACGGCATCGAGTGTCTCGCGCCGCAAGAGGAGCGCAGCAGCAGCAGGCTGCTCGATGGTCGTACCTTGTGGGGGCGGCTCTCGCGGGCCGTGCACGGCGACAAAGCGAAAGGTCTGGGCCACGAGCTGCGCGGGTGTCGGCAGGGGCCGAAGCTGCCATAGATGCTGCGACCGGCCCTCGGGATCGACCAATGCGGGGACGATGCCGGCGGCTTCGGGGAAGTCGCGGATCGCAGCCCGTAGCGCATCGAGCGCCCCGGGCTCGGGACGGGCATCCGGGTTGAGCACCAGGAGCCAGTCGCCCGTGGCCCGCGCCGCGCCGAAGTCGACCCCAGCGCCGAATCCGAGATTGCGGTCCGGTACGAGAAGGGTCGCTGGCGTGGGCAAAGCCTCGAGTGATCGCGAGTTGTCGACCACCAGCAACTGCCAGTGGGGATCGTCCGGCCAGGCGTCCAGGAGGCGTGCCATCTGGGCTTCGTTGCGCCAGTGGACGACAATCGCGGACAGCTGAGCTCGGGAATTCGAAGGGGGTGTCATCAAGCCTCGTCGACCGTGAAGCGACGGAGTTCGGCCGTGGATACGAGTGGGGAGCGGGCGCGCGCGAACGTGGGCAACAGACGAACCGCGCGGCCCAGACCCTTCACGATGCCGGTCACGGCTTCGTGATCTCCGCGGCGCCGAGCCTGCCACAGGTCGGCCATGTCGCGCATCAGGATCTTCGGTAGGCGTGGCCAATAGACATAGCCCAGGAGTCGGGCCAGCGTCAGGTGGCGATTGCCGTAGATCAACGGCAACGACCGTTGCGGCAAGGTATTGCCGGTGGTGGATCCCGCATGGTGAGCGGCTGCCGCGACGACATTTCGGGCCTGCCAGCCGCACGCCCGGAGCCGGTAGGCGAGGTCGACATCCTCATAGTAGGAGCCCAGGCGCGGCTCGAACCAGCTACCCGCCGGGGCGAGTCCGTCCCGAGAAATCTCGTCGAGGGCGCTGCGGCGAAAGATGGCGGCTGTCGCCGAGGCACCGAAGATCTCCTGGTCTGCTGTCGCATCCGTGGGTGCCCGCCCGCGGCCGAGCTGAATCGCTTGTCGCCAGCGATTCCAGGCGATGCCGCGTCCGTCGATTCGTGGCTCCGCTGCCATGTCGAGGACGTTGCCCTGGACGGCGCCCAGCCCGGGGTCGCTCCGCAGCGCGTCGAGCAGGTGCTCGAACCAGCTCACGCCGACCGTGGCGTCGTCATTGATGGTCGCGATGAACGGTGCTTGGCTGGTCGCGAATGCGAAGTTGTTGGCGGCCGCGAAGCCGAGGCGCTGCGCGGCCGATGGACGAAGCACCCGGTCGACCGGCGTTTCGGACGCCGCCGGGCTTTCGAGGGCCAGCGGCGGCGTGGCTTGGTCGACCACCACGATCTCGACGTCCGCTCCGCCTGCCCGTCGAATGGCGCGCAAGCATGCACCCAGAAGCGGGCTGCGCCCCAAGGTCGGGACGACGGCGGTGACCAGTGGCGCTGCCATGGCGCGATCGTACTACTCCGCTCTTGTGCGCTCGGTACTACTCCCAGAAGAAATCCACGTAGTCGACCACGACGCCGTTGGCAGGCTGGCCTGGGGCGGCTTCAGCCTGCCCCAGGAGCACCAACGGCGCATTGGCGGGCCAGTCCACGGGGCCAATGTCGATCGCTTGCCACACCTGGTCGCCCTCGGCCTGCCAGCGGAAGATCGGCTGCTCGCCGGCGAGTGCCTCGATGAAGAAGGGGCGTTCCGGGGCGTTGCTGACGTAGCGCACCGCCATGCGCAAGCGCACCTGCCCCTCGCCCACGACCGGTGCCCACACCTGAGTGTTGCGACGCAGGGTCCAGCCGGCCCGGTAGCGAGGACGCTCGATCTTCCAGGTCGGCGGCGACACGTGACCGCCGCGGGTTCGAACCTGGCCGTCCTCGAGCTCGATGGTGTGCGTCGGTACGACGCGCGCGAGCAGGACGACCAGCGCCGCTGCCGCCATCAAGGCAGCAGCCCCCCACACCTGGGCCAGACGGCGGGGCCGCTGCATCAAGCAGAGCGGAATGGTGAGAAGGCTGAGCGCGGGCCAGAGCCACGTGGCCAGTCGCGGCCGAACCATGCTCGGGAAGAAGCGACCCAAGTCCGCCCCCAGCAGAGCGCTGCCGGCGTCGAGGAGATGATTGCCACCGTCCGCAAGGTTGTAGGTCCAGCCCGGCACGGACAACCACAGCACGGAAAGCAGGAAGGTCGCGAGCCCCAGGCCGCCTGCCAGCATGCGAACGCCTGCCGTGCGACGCGCGAACAGCGGCAACAAGAGAAGGGCGAGAAGCGGCAGAAGCACGAATGGATAGCGGAACGGCGGCGACCATCCGCCGTACCACTCCAGTCGAGGCGCGATGGCCAGCAAGTACGGCACCGAGATCAAGGCGATGTCTCGCAGCAGCTGTCGCGGCGGAATCGCAGCGTCGTGATCGCGACTCCGCCGCGATCGGTCGGTTGCGGCGAACGCTACCGCGGGGACCAGCAGGAGCCAGATCGGTGCGCTGGCGAACAAGCCGAAGGCGCAGTCGAAGAACGTGCCGCTTCCGCCGAGCAGGAATGTGAACAGGGGGCGGTCGACCGGTGCGAGGTCAGACCAGGCGTGCATCTTGAGCGGATTGCCGAAGCGAATCTGGTTGCGAATCAACAGTCCGGCCAGCACCGCAACGGCGGCCGTGCCCGCGAAAGCCAGAAGGCGGGTCGCACGCCGGCTGTCCAGGCGACGATGAAGCGTCGTACACACGAGCGCGAGCACCGGCGCTGCCAGCAGCAGGAAGCGCAGCTTGAGCAAGGGCAACACGGCCAGTGCTACGCCGAGAATCGCGATGTCACGCCAGCCGCGCACACCGTGCGCGCGAATCGACCACCAACGGTCGATCGCCACGGACAGCGCGAGGGCTGCAGGAATCTCGACCCAGATCTGATGGCTGTAGAGCAGCAGCGGCGGTGAGAAGGCAATGGTGAGCCAGATCAGGAAACCGGCGCGAGGCTGATCCGGGAGCACCCTGGCCGCCAGCCGCAGTGTCATCCAGGCGAGCAAGCCCGCGGCACAGGCGATCACAAACACTGCGCCGGCACGTCCACCGATGGCGTAGAAGGGAGCCAGCAGCAGGGGCAACAGCATGTTGTGGCGGGAGTACTGTGCGCCATCCGCGCCGCGCGGATCGCCGGGCTGCGGTTCGAGCGGTCGATCGAGGAAGCGTTGCCAGTCTTCCTCCGCGTAGTTGTTGACGAGATCCGTGTCGAGATCGAAGGCCAGGCTGTGGGCGACGAGAAGGTAGTAGGGCTCGTCGCCGTCCGGGGGCCGAACGGCGGTCGACCACAGGGCCGCCGTGCAGTAGACGACCAACGGCACGAGCGCGAATGCGGGGTGAGGTCGCGTTCCGAGCCGGTTGCCGAGCGAACGACGCAAGGCCGGCACCATCGTGACGATGCTGTGTGCCAAGAGCACGAGGCCGGCGGCTGCCAGGGGCGCATTGGGGGACGGCAGCCCCAGCCGATCGCGCTGAAGTGTGAGTAAGGTGAAGCCGGCGGCGGCGAGGATGGAGGCCGCCAGCGTGGGTGGGAATGCCTGGGGGGCGGTCTCTCTGGCGCCAGGCGTCCAGGTCTGGGTGCGCCGAAGCGATTGCAAGATCGCCCAGAGCGCCAGGCCGGTACCCGGCATGGCGAATAGGAGCGGGCGGAACGGATCGTCTGCCAGCATGCGGCTGCTGAGCATCCAGCCGGCGAGGCCAGCGCCGGCGCTGGCCAGGCACCATCCCAGGAATGCGCGTGGCGCGAACGCTCCGCGTGGCGTTCCATCTGGGGCTCGGTTCGTCGACTGACTCATCGAGCGACTTCCACGCGTTGAAGCACGACTTGCAGGCCGTCCGGCACGTTGTCGGCCAGGCGGATGGCGACGTAGGTGGCCTGATTGACCGGCGTCTCGCGCACGAACCGGGCACGAAACCAGCGCGCGAAGAAGGTGCCGTTCACGACCATGCCTGCTGCATAGGGAGCCGGTGCCGAGCCGGCGAGCAGCGCTGCGACATCCGGACGCTCCATGGCCCACTCTGCGGTGTGCTGGCCGCTGATCATCGGCCACTCGGCCACCATCTCCTGGTCCGCATCGAGAAGCTGAACCGTGCCGATGACCGAGCCGGGTAGGAGGTCCAGGCTGTTGGCGGCAATGCTGTCGACGACGACACGGCGCGCGGCCATGGGCGCCGGCAGGGCGACTTGCCAGGTCTTGAAGTCGGTATGGAGGGTCGTGGCCGGCGCGAAGACGATTCCGGGCGGCGGTGTCAGGAAGAAGATCAGTGCGAGCGCGATGGTCGCGAGTGCCCCACGCAGGAGCCAACGCCGGGGCCAGGTCGTCGTCGAGCGGCTCCAGAGGATCGCTCCCCAGCGTGCGGCCACCCATCCGAGAGCCGTCAGGCTCACGACCAGCACGGCGACAGCGGCGGGTTCCTCGACACCGAGCAAGGACCTCGCATCGCCGAAGGCATCTTGCCGTGCCCATGGGTATGCCGTGAGGAGGCTCGTCAGCGCGACCAGGGCAGCCGTCCACCAGCCCTGCACGGCAAGGTAACAGCGGTGGGGCTGGCTGGACTCGGGCTGTAGTGTGTTCCTCCTCGTACCGCCGCCTGTGGACGGCAGCACGAGGAGGGCGATAGCCGCGCCGAGCAGCGGCGACGAAGCACCCATGCGGCTGGCCAGGACCAACAGGCTGGCGACGAGGAACCACTCGGCGATTGCCACCAGGCCGGTGGAAGCATCCAACCGCTGGGAACCATCGCCTTCGCTCCGATCATTTGCTCCCGCGTGACCGTGCAACGGGCGCAACGGGCGCATCGAGCTGGCGCGGAGAAACAGAAGGAGCGGGAGGGTTGGGATCAAGGTGAGCGCGAGCACCGCGGTGTCGATCACCTGCACCTGCCCGCCGCTCGCAGCGGGCCACCAAAAGGCCGATGCGAGTGCCGCCAGACCCAGGCTGATCACGCTCAGGCTCGTCATACTCACTGCGTTGAGCGAAGCCTTGTGGCGCAAGCCGAGCATCACGGCGACTGCCGAAGCCGTGGCGGCGAGGCCTGTGGCCCATTCGCCATTCCAGCCGTGCCAGGCTGTCGGTGCCAACAGGAGGATTCCCACGCCCAGCCGAACCATCCATCGGCGGCCGCGTCGGCCGGCCTGGTGAGCGATCGAGTCACCCTGGACGTTTGTGGCCCGCTTCTCACTGGACCGCTTTCCGCTCGACTGTCCTCCTGAAAGGGCCGCCGCGCCCGCCAGGGCGAGACAGAGTGCGGTCGTGGAGGCATCCCACCCCGGCACGAGCGCCGCGAGGGTGCCGCCCGTGATCAGCGCCGCTGGTGTGCCCGTGCGCGTGGCAATCACGGCAAGGCAAATACCAGTCACACCGGGCAGGGCCAGCAGCGTTCCAGCAAGGAGAACGGGATCCGTACTCAGGTCGAGCAGCAGGCGCGGGCGCGCGAACAGCTGAGCCGCCATGCAAAGTGCCACCGCCCAGCCGACCGACAGGTGTCCGCGCCTTGCCCGCCAGGCAGCAAGGCAGGCAGCCACCAGGCCGATCGCGATGATCGTCATGCACAGCGACCCTCGCGTGCTACCTGCCGGCACGACCAAGAGCGCCACGAGCGCCAAGCCCGCGGTCCACAAGAGGCCGCGGTGACGGTGTGGGCTGATTGCGGCCTGAAGCGTCAGCGCAGCGGTGATGAGGACTGCCAGGTAGCGTGTTTCGGCGCCGCCAGTCGGATCGTTCTGGCTCGAGGCGAAGGCCCATGCCAGCAGGTAGACGGCGGCCGGCAGCAAGAGCACCATCCGAACGGTCGACCAGCGTAAGGCGGGCCGCAGGGGTGGTGTAAGGAGGAGCATGTCGAGGCGATCTTAGCCCGGGCGCATCGTGATCGAGGTCCGCTGTCTTCTCGTGGTTTACGGGTGGGCCGTGCTTGGCGTCCGGGCTGGCCGTTGACCCCCCCTGGGGCCGGCAGTAGACTCCTCGCCATGTTGGCCCGGGAAAGACTCCGCGACGAATCCGGCACAGTCCGGTCTCAGCTCGAAGCGCGCCGATTCGATGGCGCGCAGCTCGACCATTGGCAGACGCTCGATCGCGAGCGGCGGTCGAGCCTGGTCGAGATCGAGCGCGCCAAGCACGAGCGCAACGAAGCCTCGAAAGCGATCGGTCAGGTCAAGAAGGCGGGCGGTGACGCCCAGGCCGAGATCGCGGCCGTCGGCGAGCTCAAGCAGCGTATCGGCACCCTCGAATCCCGGCTCGAGGAGGTCGATCGCGATCTGCGCGAGCTCGAAATCAGCTTCCCCAACCTCGCGGACGACTCGGTGCCCGTAGGGACGGACGAGAGCGCCAATCGGGTCGAGCGGCAGGTCGGCGAGCCCACCACGTTCGACTTCGAGCCCCAGGCGCACTGGGATCTCGGCCCTGCGCTCGGCATCATCGACTTCGAGCGCGGCACCAAGCTCGCCGGCGCACGCTTCACCGTCATGATGGGGGTCGGAGCCCGCCTCGAGCGCGCCCTGACCGCCTTCATGCTCGACCTCCATACTGCTGAGCACGGCTACACCGAAGTGCTGCCGCCGTTCGTCGCCAACCGCGCCTCGCTCTTCGGCACCGGCCAGCTTCCGAAGTTCGAGAAGGACCTGTTCAAGCTGGAGGATCACGACTACTTCTTGATCCCCACCGCCGAGGTTCCGGTCACCAATCTGCATCGTGACGAGGTGCTGGACGAAGCAGATCTGCCGCGTTGCTACGCTGCCTACACCCCCTGCTTCCGCTCCGAAGCCGGTTCACACGGGCAGGATGTTCGTGGCCTGATTCGCCAGCACCAATTCGACAAGGTCGAGCTCGTCCAATTCGCGCATCCCGATCAGAGCTGGGACGCGCTCGAGGCGCTCACGGGCCATGCCGAGACCGTCCTCGACCGCCTCGGCCTGCCCTACCAGCGCATCACGCTTTCGACGGGCGACACAGGATTCTCGTCCGCCAAGACCTACGATCTCGAAGTCTGGTTGCCGGGTCAGAATCGCTACCGCGAGATCTCCTCGTGCAGCAACTTCCTCGACTTCCAGGCACGCCGCGCCCACCTGCGTTATCGTCCGGCGGGCGGTGGCAAGCCACGCTTCCTGCACACCTTGAACGGCTCGGGCCTGGCCATCGGCCGAACCCTGATCGCCGTTCTCGAGAACAACCAGCAGGAAGACGGCTCCGTCGAGATACCCGAAGCGCTCCGGCCCTACATGAACGGCCTCGAGCGCATCCAAGCGCCCGCCTGATCACGCCGGCGCAGCAAAGCCTCCCGCGGAGGGATGGCAGAGTGGTCGAATGCGACGGTCTTGAAAACCGTTGACCGTTCACGCGGTCCGTGGGTTCGAATCCCACTCCCTCCGCCAGTTATCTTTCTCCTATCAAAGAATTTGCGCGATCTTGGTGGGCTTCCGCTGAGAGCCCGCCTGCCGTGCGCTTGAAGGCCTGTACGGCGAAATGGGGGAATATTGGGGGAATTCATTGGCTAGGATTCCCCCACTGTGGCGTACATCGAGAAGCGTGAACGAACCGGCGGTGCTGTTTCCTACCGTGCACAGGTCCGGGTGCGCGGCTATCCCGCCGAGGCGAAGACCTTCCGCCGCAAAGCCGACGCGGTGAAGTGGGCGCGCCGCGTCGAGACCGAGATCGACCGTCGGCGCCGCAAGGCCACCACCTCCGCGCAGCGGCGTCTCACCGTCGCCGAGCTGATCGATCACTACCTCGCCCAAGATCTCGGCGGCCTTGCAGCGTCGGATGTCGCCAACCGCCAACGCATGCTCGCCTGGTGGGCCGAACGCTTCGGCAAGCTGCCGGTCCTCTCTCTGCGTCCCGTCGATGTCGCCGAGCGTCTGCGCGTGCTGGAAGAAGGGCTGGGCGTCTCCGGCCGGCCCGTCACCGTTGCCACCCGCAACCGCTATCTCACGGCCTTGTCCGCCATGCTCACCTGGGCAGCCATAGAGCGCGTCTACGGCTTCGACGCCAACCCCCTACGCGGTGCGCATCTGCGGCGCAAAGAACCCCGCGGCCGCGTGCGCTTTCTCGATGAGGACGAGCGCGAGCGCCTCCTCGCAGCCTGCCGCGAGAGCTACGAGCCGCGCCTCTACCTGCTGGCCTTGATGGCCATCTCCACTGGCATGCGCCAAGGCGAGCTGATGAGCCTACGCTGGCGCGATGTCGATCTCGAAGAAGCCCGCGCCATCGTCGAGCATTCCAAGAACGGCGACCGCCGCGCCGTTCCCCTCGCTGGTCCCGTGCTCGAAGCCCTCCGCGCACGCGCCAACGTCCGCTCGCTGGAAACCGATCTCGTCTTCGCCAACCTCGAAGGTCGCGTCCCCATCAACCAGGCCATCTTCCCGCGCGCCGCCTGGCGCACCGCCGTCCGCCAGGCCGAACTCGAAGACTTCACCTTCCATGACTGCCGCCACACCGCCGCCAGCTACCTCGCCATGAGCGGCGCCACCCTCGCCGAGATCGCCGAAGTCCTCGGCCACCGGACCCTCGCGATGGTCAAGCGCTACGCGCACCTGACCGAGAGCCACACCCTCGAAGTCGCG
>CALFAM010000313.1 GCA_937948815.1 uncultured bacterium | reverse complement strand
GCCGTCGGCCGAGAGGGTGTCGGCGAGACTGTGTGCCGCCTGCCACATCCAGACCGCGGCCTCGTCTGCCCCCAAGCCGGCCGCGGCGACCGCGCGCAGCGCCATGGCTTCGCCGAGCAGACATTCCTCGGGAATGAGGTCGCCGATGGTCTCGGGAATCGATTCACCGGCCGGGTCGGCACAGGCGATCTCAGACGCCATCAGGCTCGCGGCCGCGGCTTCTGCTTCGGCAAAGCGTCCACCGAGCAGCAGATGATGAACCGGTGCCGTTTGATCGTTGCTCGCCATGCGCATGGCGAAGGCCAAGCGTGGTGCCGGTGTCGGTGATTGCCATGGCTCGACGCGAAGGGCCAGTCGGACAGAAATCGGATCGCCGTGCTCCGTACGGGCAGGGGTGAAGCGCCAGCTGCGGACGGTCTCCAACAGCTTGTAGAGCGGCGTCGCCATGGGCTGCGCGCAACGGGTGATTGGGTAGCGAATGCGACCTTCCTGGTCGATCAACAACTCGAGCTCGATGGCGGCGAGGGGATCGAGCCGGCTCGGCCAGATACCCTTCTTGGGCCAGGGTGTGTGGAGGGGGATGGGAGGTCGCGAGACCTCGGTCGCGCGCGGGAATGACGAGTCTTGGGGGTCGGTGAGGTGGCCATCAAAGAATTGACGTGCCATCGGCTTCAACGACGGCGCTGGCGGTCCGCCCTCCCGTGGGAAGAGCGCCTGGGCGACGCGCCAGTGCCAGCGGGCATCATCCGCGTTGCCAAGTCCGAGCTCCGCTTCGGCGCGCAACGCGGTCGTCTCGGCCAGCAGGGCGCCTGCTTCCAGGCCGAGGGCTTGTTCTTCGAACAGCAGGTCGCGCAAGGTCGAAGCGTGCTTCAAGCCCTTTTCCCACGACTCGCTGGCCATCAGGGTGCGCACACGCATGGCTTTCTTCTTCCAGCTCCACGGAACCTTGTCTGATGCGACCTCTTCCGCTCGCGGCGGACACCGGGCCTCCGTCGCCGACGTTGGATTCTCCTTGGCGAGCAGCGGCGAGCTGAAAAGAATCGCAGTGATCGCGTAGATGAATATCTTGGGGCAATAGGCAGCACGGTGCTTCATGGTCAACTCCATCGACATTTTTCTCAACAGCGCTTTCTAGGCCTCTGCTGGTCTCAGCTAGGTTGGCGGCTTCTCGAAGATAAACGCGTCACGCCGATCGGAATCACCCACGAAACGCTTCGATCGCCTGTCGGACGCACAGTGGTGTTTGCTATCGTCCCCGGCTGACAGATCACTCGCACCACGGGGACGATCACCCATCAGACATGGAGCGTGGCCGACACGCTGGAGGAGCCTGTTCATGAGAGATGATGCCTCTGCATCCCAGGCATGTGATCCGTGCTGGCAGGCAGCAGCTCGCGTCATTGCGGTGCTCATCGGCGTCTTGCTCGCCCTCGGCAGTTTCGCGCCGATTGCGGAAGCCGAGACCCTGCGGACGGTCCCACTTCGTTCGCTCGACGCAGGCGCGGACTCGGGTGACCTCGAAGCGTTTTGGCCACCTCTCATGGACGGCATCGAGGTGGTGGGTTTGGGGGAAGCGAATCACGGTACATCGGAGTTCTTTCGCTTCAAGCATCGAATGATCGAGTACCTGGTTTTGAACTATGGCTTCCGCACGGTGGCGATCGAGTCAGGATTCGCCGCGTGTGAGCGCCTCAATGCCTATGTTCTCGGCGAACCTGTCGACCTACTGGATGCACTCTATGGGCAGCAGTATACGATTTGGGTGACGCAAGAGATGGTCGAAACGATTCGGTGGATACGGCAGTTCAATGCCGGTCGCGCGCGTGACGATCAAGTGGAATTCGTCGGCTTTGACACCCGGGACAACGGCGTCGCGCAGAAACGAATCTCGACCTTCTTGGAGCGGTACCAACCAGCCCTCTTCGCGGAGATCGCCTCGGTTCTCGATGCGGTGACCTTGACCGGCTTCGGTTCTCGCGATGACGCCCTGGTGCATGCGGGCGAGCTCGATCGGGTGCTCGCCAGCATGGTCCGTTCGGAGGCTGACCTCCGATTTCGGGCGGGAGATACGACCTACGAGAACGCCCTACAAGCCCTGCGCGTTTTGCGCCAGGCGGTGTCCTATGCCAGTGCCGAGACGGTTCGGCAAGCGAGTGATTCGCGCGACCGTGGCATGGCGGAGAATATTGCCTGGCGGATGCGCCGGAGTCCTGATCGCAAGATCATCATCTGGGCGCACAATGGGCATGTCGGAGTCGGCGCCAACGGTGTTCCCGATGGCCGCAGTCTGGGCTTCTGGCTCCGCGAGCGGCTCGGTGAACGCTACCTCGCGCTCGGATTCACTTTTGGTCACGGGACGTTTCGAGCCTATGGCGAGCAAGATGGGACGACCAGCTATCACCCATTCCCGGTTGGCGCCCCGCAGGCAGGATTCGCGGGCGATGTCCTCGGACGCTTGGGAGAAGGCCCGATTCTGATCGACGTCCGTACGGCCCGGTCGACGGGCGCGCTGCCGACGACCCTGCGAGAGCCGGTTCCCGTGCGTTGGGCAGATGGCGGGGTGAATCCCGGCTACGAGGCGCAGTGGCGCGAGACGCCCCTACGGCTCGACCTGGCTCGAGAGTTCGATGTGATCGCGCACATTCCCACGATTTCGGCTTGTGCCGAAGTGGCGAACCGCGAATCGACGAGAGCCGAATCGACCAATCCCTGAACGATCGAAGCCAGCCGAGCCCGACGGCTGGTGCTCGCGCCGCGGCGTCCCTGGTGAGAATCGCGCGTCGCCCTCGAAGCCGAGCTCGATCTCGGTGGAGGCGAGCCTCTGATCGTGGAGTCGACGCACCTCAGTCATCGGCACGAAGCCATCGCCAGCGCCCAGGCCGACGATCGCGCGAGGCCGAGGCGGAAGCGGGTCGGAGCGTTTGCCTCAGCCGCTGCCGAGCCTGCGCTCCCTGCTTGCCCTTTGCGCAAACGCGCGGGCCCGCCATCCCTCTTGGCGAACCCGCGCGTCTGGTTGCGAACGTTGGTGCGGCGGCTCAGCCGCCGGCTTTGCGGATGATGATGTCGCCCTGGTGGTTCTCGAATCGGTACTCGGGGCCACCGCCGCCCACCGTGCCGCGGGTGTCGCGGTTGACGGAGATGCTGAAGCCACCGCCGTCCCGTCGTTCGATCGCGGGCTCTTTGCTGCTGAGGTTGATGTCGAATCCGGTCAAGATCTCACCGAATTCGGTGCTCATCACGAGCTTGGCTCCGAGGTTCGCGGGGAAGGTGACATCGATCGTCCCGTTGACACTGGAGAAGCCCATCGGTTTCTGCCCATCGACTTCGGTGAACGTTGCCGTGATGGTGCCATTCACCACCTCGGCGACCATCGAACCGCCGATGTCGTACGCGCTGATCTTGCCGTTGACGTTGGAGATCTCGTGGTCGCCCCGAACGCCGCGCACCGAAATGTCACCGGCATTGACGGTCTCGAGTCGGACGGAGGTGTCGACCGGCACGATCAACTTGACGTCCATGCCGCCGGCGTGCCCCCAGCTGTCGCTATCGACTTCGACGTAGTTGTCCTCTTCCTCGATCTCGAATCCCGACGTCTGGTTCGGCAAGCGTTTGAGGCCATCGGACCGCGGCTTCTCGGGCTTCTTGACGGACTTGAGCTTGTGCTGGGTGACCTCGACGATCACTTCGCTCGTATTGGCGTGAGTCTCGACGCTGATCCCGCCGTGAATGAGGTCGACCTCGACAGTGACCGGAGCGCCCGGGTTCGACAGGGGAACGGTGACGCGCTGAGGGCTTTGCCCGAAGGCAGCGGGGCTGATCAACAACGCCGCGATACAAGCGGCGAGCGTATGGCGTGGGGTGGGTGTCATGTTGGGTCTCCCTTTCAAAAGTCTTAGCAGATCCTGTGGCCGTCGCTCGAGCGAGTCGTCCGAATCAACGGACTCCACGTTCGAGGCGACGCAGGAAGATGTCGCCGTTCAGGGTTTCGATATCGATCGCCGGGCCGCCGGATCCGATTCGTGCGTACACGGCGGGCTCTTGGCGGTAGACGAACAGGCCGTCCGCCCGCCGCTCGCCCTTGGTCACGGGCGCTGGCCGGGCAGTGACTTCGTAGTCCGTGAAGATTTCTCCGTGCATGGTTTCGAAGCTCAAATCTGCTTCGAGGGCATCGGGGAACTGGGCGTCGACGTCTCCATTGACCGTCTCGATGGTCCATGGCTGGTCGGGGCGATCGCGAACGGTCAGGGCGATGTCACCGTTGACGTTGGACAACGATCCGCTGCCCGCGACGTCGAGCACCTGGAGCGGCCCGTTGACGTTCTCGGCGACCAGATCACCCTCGGTGCCGCGCACGGTCACGGTGCCGTCGATGACAGTGCTGACGTCGAGGTTGATCCGCTCCGGTACGTGAATCGTCAGGTCGTAGCACACGCGGTACGACCGTTCGCGCCACTGAATGGAGCCATCAGCCTGTCGAAAAGGGCCGTCGGCGATGAGCTGTACGCTCCCGGGCTGCTCCCGAAGGCTGAGGCGAGTCTCCCGCTTGGCCCGCTCGAGATCGCCGCGTGTTCGGGCTCGGATGGTCTCGTCGATCTCGACGTTCACCCGGTCGTGACGATGGGTGGTGACCTCGACCGAGCCACAGAGATTGGAGACCTGGAGCGAACGTGCGGTATCCAGGGCGAGGTCGAACGGAACCTCCAGCTCGACGGTGCGGCGTTCCTGCTCGGCCAGGTGCGGGCGCCCGCCAGCCGGCAAGACGACGATCAAGATGGCGAGCGCTCCGAGGACCACGGTCGTCAGCACGCTGCCGAGCGTGGCCGGGGCCGGTGGACGATGGTGGAGGCGCGGCGTGGCGTTCATGAACAGGCTCCTGGAAAGGCGTTGGCTGGAACGGTGTTGGCCGGAACGGCGTCGGGAAATTGGTCGATCCATCGCGAGCTCTCTAGAGCGATGCGCCGCCGCGCTCACGGGCCAGTCGGCGATCGAGGTGGTCGCGCACGGAGGGGTCGAGGCGCGCGCGGGCATCACCGTCGCCGAGTTGGTCGACGATGCGGCGTCCCGGCTCACCAGCGGCCAGGAAGGTGTCCACCAGGGCGATCTGCACGAGCGGCTGGCTGGTGGCTCTGCTTCTCGGGGGCGAGCCAGCGGTTGGGCGCTCGCCGGGCTGCGCCGTCGTGTGACTGGCGAGCAGGATTTCGGCCAGTGCCGCGCGCACGGCGTCACGCTCGCGAACCATCGGACCGAGTGCTTCGATGGCGGCCAGGCGGACGCTGGTCGAAGGATCTTCTCGGACGGCGTCGACCAGGGCGTCGAGCACCGTGTCGTCTTCCGCCGCTCCTTCGCGGGCAACCCGCACGGCGTTCAGGCGCTCGCTGGCGGAGCCGTGGGTCAGCAGGGTCGTGGCGACAGTGCGCGACAGGTTGGCCATTTCGTCGCGCAGGCCGGCGATCTCCTCGCCGGGCGCGGTGTCCTGGCGGCCCCAGGCGAGACCGATCACCAGGGCCACGCCAGCTGCCGCGGCAACGGCCGAACCCCACTGCCAGGCGGACGCGCGGCGCGTGGTGCCCGGGCCCGTGCTCGAGCCGGCGCTCGGGGTCGTGCGTGGCGACCAGGCCAGCACGGAGCCTGACTCGGGTGCCGCGTCGGAGGCCGGTGCATTGGCCACGCGGTGGTTCGCTGCCCGCGCTTCGGCGCGACCCTCCTCCAGCCCCTGCCGATAGGCGTCGATCATGGTGTTGAAGCGGGGCCGGAGATCGTGGCGCAGATCCGGCTCGTCAGTCTGGCCGAGGGCGCTCCAGAGGGCGTCGAGCTCGCGGGCCTCGGTCGCGTCGTCGGCATGCTCGTCGAAGAGCCGAGGCTCGACAGCGGTGTCGTGCGTGGTGTGAGCTCGCTCGTTCTTGCGGTCATTCATGGGGTGACTCCTTCAGCGAGACCCAGGTAGACCTCGCGAAGCTGTTTGACGGCGCGGTGGACCCGGACTTTGACCGCGCCGACCGTGCATCCGAGCAAGTTGCTGATCTGCTCGTAGCGCAGGCCCTGGAAGCGGGCCAGCTCGAGAAGCTCGCGGTTGGCGATCGGCAGACGCTCCATGGCTTGCCCCAGCAGGGCCAGGGACTCGGCCGATTCCAGGTCATCGAGGGGCAAGGGGCGGTCGCTGCGCAGCTCGGGAAGGCCGCTGCCGTCTTCGTCCGGCTCGAGAGAAAGCGCCTGGGTGCGGCTGCTCTTGCGCAGGTGGTCGATGCAGGCGTTGCGGGTCAGGCGATAGAGCCACACGGTGACGTCGCCTTCGTCGCGAAAGGTGTGGCGGTACTTGAGCACGCGGCAGAAGACTTCCTGAACCACGTCCTCGGCAGCCGCGGGGTTGCCCACCAACCGCCGGCAAAAACCATACAGGCGTTGGTGAAAGCTCTCGAACAAATGGCCGAGCGCGTCGAGGTCACCCTCTCGCACTCGCACCATCAGCTGGTGATCGTCGTCCATCTTCTTGCCGCGCATCGAAGGTAACAACCGCGTCCGGTCGAGGAGGTTACAGGTGGAGGTTACAGGTGGAGGTTGTAGGGGCGCCTGCACGAAGCCGCGGCAGGTGTCGGCTTTGGACGACGAGCGGCTGGCAGGCGATTGGGAAAGTCGACAGGGCTGCGGCTCTCACCGGGATGCAGCATCGCTGCTCGTTGTGGCTCCGGATCCTTTCTTTTCTAGGATTTACGGAGCTTCCTCGCGAGTCGAGGGCCGACTCGATTCGGTTTCGAAAGGTGGTACTGACCTTGCTCCTGAAGTTGCCTCAACCGCTCGAGAAAGGAGCCTCGGAATGTACGGTCTCATTGCTTGGTCTCGGCGCACGTTCGCGTCGTGTTGCAGCTTCGGCCTTCTGTTCGCGCTGAGCCTGTTCGCGCTGAGCCTGTCCGCGCTACCCACGTCGGCAGAGCCCCTCGGCTACATCACGCACTTCAGTGGCACGGTATCGGTCGTGGACTTCGGCGGGGCGCCTGGGCCGACCATCTCGGTTCCGGTGGGCACGAATCCGACCGGCGTGGCAATCGCCCCCGATGGCAGCCGGGTCTACATCGCCAATGCGGCGGACGATACGGTTTCGGTCATCGACACCACGGGTGCGTCGCCGCAGGTCGTCGCAACGGTCGCTGTCGGTTCGGGACCTTCGGGCCTGGAGGTGACGCCAGATGGTCAGCGTGTCTTCGTCAGCAACTTCGACGGAGGTTCGGTGTCAGTGATCGACGCCGTGGCCTTCCCGCCCGTGGTGTCGTCGACGATCATGGTGGGTGAGCAGCCGGATGGTGTCGCTGTCAGCGCGGACGGTCGGCGGGTCTATGTCGCCAATTCGGAAGATCACAGTGGCACGTTCAGCACGGTGTCGGTCATCGATGCGACCCTCGCCATGCCGGCGGTGATCGATACGATCACGGTCGATCCGGAGTGCCATGGCGTCGCGGTCGGCCCGGGGCAGCGCCTCTACGTGGCGAGCGCGGATGCCCACACGGTCTCGGTCATCGACATCGCCAACGACGCGAACCAGGTCGTCGACACCATCGCAACCGTGACAGCCGCCTACGCCCTGGCGGTCACCCCCGAGGGGGACCGGATCTTCGTCTCCAGTGCGGATACGGCTGCGCTGGGCGTGCTCGATGTCGGAACGATCCCTGGCGTGCAGATCGATACGGTGCCTGTGGGGAGCGGGTCATTCGGCGTCGCCCTCTCGTCCTCCGGCGATCGGGCCTATGTGGCGAACGCCTTTGCCGACACCATTTCAGTGGTCGACACCACGACGTTGGCGGTCGTCGACACGGTGTCGGTTGCTGCGCAGCCAGTCGCCTTCGGACGATTCATCGCGCCGCCTGTGGCCGATGTCTTCGCCGACGGCTTCGAGTCGGGAGATCTCTCGGCCTGGTCCGCGACCCTTCCCTAGGGGGCCGCTACGGCTCTACGTCCCAGGCGCTGATGTCGCCGCGCTCGAAGCCATTGGCGAACACCATGGACTCATCGAGGTCCAGGCGCTGGTCGGCCTCGAGATCGGTGATCACGCTCTCGAGGCCGCTGGGCCAGCGCACGCGAATGCCGAGCACCTCGTTCGCGTTGCCGAGCCCGATCTCGAGCGGCAGATCGTTCTGCGAGCCGCGGCCGGCGCCGCCCGAAACCTCGCGCATGACCGTTCCTTCTTGCGTCTCGACCCAAGCCCGCGCGCCGATCGCGCTGCGGTTCGACACGGTGCCGCGCAGGCGCACGGTCAGCCAGTGATGGTTGGTGAGCGAATCGTTGCGCCACAGACGAGTGTCGTCGGTCGGGCCACCCGTCAGGATCAGGTCGATGTCGCCATCGAGGTCGAAGTCGGCGAACGCGACGCCACGGCCGTCGTAGTCGGCACCGTTCTCGAGCAGGTTGGTGGCATCGGCGAAGGTGCCGTCGCCCTGGTTGTGAAAGAGCACATTGGGCGTGGTCGATGGGTCGAAGCCGTTGGTGATCGCCAGGTCTTCGAAGCCGTCGTTGTCGATGTCGCCGGCATTGCAGCTGATCCCCCAGCCGAGCGGATCCTCGGTACTGGAGGACACGGTCGCGTCGTCGAAAATCGGCACCATGGGTAGGGCGCCGACCGGACCGAGGTTCTCGTACATCGCGTTCGGCTGGGGCGGCGTGCCACCGGGCCAGGATGTCCAGTAGAGGTCACTGTCGAGGTCGTTGTCCATGTCCAGGGCACAGACGCCCATGCCGAGTCCGGTCTCGGTGATGCTCGAGGCCGTGGTGACGTCCGAGAACGTGCCATCGCCCAGGTTCATGAACAGCCGGTTGGGATCGAAGCTGCGGTTGCCGGTGAAGAGATCGATCCAGCCGTCGTCGTTGATGTCCGTGGCGACGACGCCGACGCCCTGGCCGGTGTTGGTGTCGACCCCTGCGGAGGCCGCCACGTTGGTGAACGTCAGGTTGCCGAGGTTGCGGTAGAGGATGTCCGAGCCGATGGCGTTGACGTAGATGTCGAGCAGGCCGTCGTGGTCGAAATCCACCAGGGTGACGCCACGGGAGGAGGTTTCGTCGTTGATGCCCGCTGCCACGGTGACGTTGGTGAACGTCGGAATGCCGCGGGCCGCGCGCTGGCTGGTGTCGTTGCGGTAAAGGACGTCGGGCCCGACGCCGAAGGAGACGACGTAGAGGTCGACGTCGCCATCGTTGTCGAGGTCGCCGAATGCCGCACCGACCGAGAAACCGCCATCATCGACGCCGGCAGCGGCGGAGATGTCGGTAAAGATCGGAAATCCAAAGCCATCGACGCCGTCGTTGCGCAGGAGCACGTTGGGCGCATTGTTGGTCAGGTAGAGGTCACTGTCGCCATCATTGTCGACATCGCCCCACGCCACGGACTCATTGAGGGTATTGCTCAGGGCAACGCCAGCTTCGGACGTCACGTCCGTGAAGACGATCTGCGCGTTCGTGGCGCCAACGGAGAGCACGCTCGCGGCGACCGTGAGAGCGAGGATGGAGATCCTGGACAGGGAGGTGAGCTTCAGCATGGAAGGTTCTTCCTGGGTCGATCTTGCGGGAGAAGACATGATGAAACGCAGTGTAGTGGCGATGATGATATCGAAGTTCGTCAATCAAGTTCTCACGATGGACCTTCGCGTGGCGACGCATCACCCCTCCTGCACAATTCGAGAGGGCGGTCCGCAAGGAGGTAGCGCCCGCCGAGCGCTTCGGGTAGCGTTGAAGCCCCCATGATCAAAGCTTCGGCCGCATGAGCGTTTTCGGATGAATATCGATTCCACCAAGACGGATCCGCAGCAATCCGAGGATTGCCGATCGGTCGTCATCGGGCTCAACGCCGTCATTCTGGCGGTGACCGAGGAAGAACCACGGGTGCTGGTGGTGACCCGTGAGCGACCCGACGAGGGGCCGATGTCGCGACAGGTAGGGCGCAACGATGCGCTGCCCTTCGGCCCCCTCGATCCTGAGCAAGATCGGACCCTCGAGCTTGCCCTGCGCGGGTGGGTCCAGGAGCAGACCGGGCTCGCCCTGGGTTATGCGGAGCAGCTCTATACCTTCGGCGACCGCCACCGGGAGCCTGGCGAGCGCGAAGGAGGGCCGCGGGTGATCTCGATCGGCTACCTGACCCTCGTTCGCGAAGGCAATCCGGTGGCGGGAACGGCATGGCGAGCCTGGTATGACTACCTCCCGTGGGAGGACTGGCGGAAGGGGCGGCCATCGGTCCTCGGTCGTGCCATCGAGCCTGCGCTTCAAGACTGGGTCGGAGACCCTCAGGCTGCCCCCGAGGTCCGCCGAATGCGGCGCGAACGGGTCGATATTGCCTTCGGGCTCGGGGGCGCGCCTTGGGACGGTGAGCGTGCCCTCGACCGCTACGAGCTCCTCTACGAGGCCGGGCTGGTTGCCGAAGCTGGCCGCGATCTTCGCCGTGACCCTCGGCGTGATCGGCGCGCTGCGGGCCCTAGTGCCCTGCCGGGTGACGAGAAAGCGTCATCGGGTGGACAGCGCCTCGGACGCAGCATGGCCCACGACCACCGACGCATTCTGGCCACCGCCCTCGGGCGGGTGCGCGGCAAGATCCGGTATCGGCCGGTGGTCTTCGAGCTGGTGCCGCCCACGTTCACGTTGTTGCAGCTTCAGCGGGTTGTCGAAGCACTTGCCGGCATGCCGCTTCACAAACAGAATTTCCGGCGGTTGGTCGAGCGCGGCGGGCTGGTCGAAGGCACCGGCGAACGGGAGGCACACACGGGTGGTCGCCCGGCGGAGCTCTTTCGTTTTCGCCGCGAGGTGCTTCGGGAACGCCCTGGCTTGGGCGTCGGGCTGCCGGCCGTGCCGCCGGCCCGTTGAGACGCCGGGCGCGGGTGGCGCGACCGGTGGTGGGGGAACCGATCGAGACGTCGACAGGACGGCGAACCGGTTTCCGGCGCTCCATGGCCAGCTCTCCGGTTCGGGTCGCGAACCGTCCGCCGCCTGATCGCGTACCATCACGCGACGCAGATCGGCGTATGTTCTCGGCGTTCGTTTCCAGCGTTCCTTTTGAGGAGGTCACATGCACGCGCGACGAAAGATGGCCCGATTCTCCTGGCTCCTCGCTCTGCCATTGGCCGCACTCTGGGGTGTGGCGGGGGTGACCGGAGCCGACGAGCACGAGGACAAACAGCAGGATGCGTCAGATCGCGCTCGCGACGTGCTAGCAGTTGCGTACGACTTCGCGGAGGCGGTGTTCGCGGGCGACGCCGATACCATCCGCGAGATGGCGTCCGAGCGGCTTGCTGATGTGTTGGCGGGCCCAGATGGGAAGAAGATCCGCGACGGCCTTTCGCGCCAGCTCGGCGCGGTGACGGGCCAGGACGCGGCCTGGCTCGAGGACGAGAACCAGGATCTGCGGCGGTTCCGTGTGCCGGTCGCCTTCGAGCGCGGTGCCTTCGACGCCCGGGTCGTCATCGATACCCACAAGCAAGTGGTCGGCTTCTTCATGGTGCCGCCCAAGGCCCGGCCTCCCGTCCATGCCGCTGGGGCGCACGCCGATCATGCTCAGGACGGGCACGCCGATGACGGGCGCGCCCATTCGGGCCATGCTCATGCCGATCACCCTGGGCATTCTTCGGCCGGGCGTGTGGACGATTCCGTGGACCCGCCTCCCGGGGTACGTGAGATCGCGCTCGAAGTCGGGGCCGGCGAGTCGAGCCTGCCCGCTCGGCTGTCCGTGCCAGCCGATGGAGGTCCCCTTCCGGCGGTCGTCCTGGTGCACGACGCTGGAGCCGTCGATAGGAATGGTCCTGAAGGCGTCTTTCGGTCCCTCGCCTGGGGGCTCTCCAGCCGCGGAGTCGCGGTACTCCGCTACGACTCGCGAGCCTTCGCCCACCCCTTCGACTTGACCCGCCATGGCGACGCAGTGACGGTCGACCACATGATCACAGACGATGCAATCGCCGCGGCAGCCGTGCTGCGGGCACACGACAAAGTCGACGCTGGGCGGGTTTTCGTCGTGGGGCACGGGCTCGGTGGCAAGCTTGCGCCGCGGATCGCGGAACGGGTCGCACCAGCGCTGGCCGGTACCGCGGTGCTCGCAGCGCCGGCGCGGTCGCGGCCCGAGATTCTTCTTGCCCAGTCGCGCCACAAGGCCAACGAGGACGGTTCGATCTCCGCCGAGGAGCAAGCTGGGCTCGACCAAATCGAGCATGCTGTCGGGTCGTGGCAGAGGTTGATAGCCGATCCCGACGCTCAGGCGCCGTCGATTCTGATGTTTGGGGAGCACTTCAACTACTGGAAGAACCTGTATGGCTACGATCCCCCAGCGACAGCCGCTGCCCAAGGGCTGCCCATTCTGGTGGCGCACGGTGGGCGGGATCAGCAGGCGACACCCGCGGAGCACGATCTCTGGCGAGACGGTCTACGCGGGCATGACGGCGCCTGCACGGTCATGTTCGAAGGGCTCGATCACCAACTGCGCCCGGCCACCCCTGCGGCAGATGGTGACGGAGAGTCAGCCGAACCCATCGCACCCGAGGTGATCGCGCTCCTGGCCGGCTGGGTGGCCGATGGTGTGTGCAGCGCCCAGTGAGTCGTGAACCAGGATGCTTTTTGGCACGAGACGAGGGAAATCATGAGCAACGAGCTTTCGCCTGACCGCACCAGCCGGCGCCCGGCCGACGAGGAATACGCGCCCTTCTACGGCACCTATGTCAGCCAGGTCGGGGACGGCGACATCATCGAGATCCTACGCGCCGACCATGGCGAGCTGATCCCATTCCTGAACACCATTCCCGAGGCGCGGCGCCACCATCGCTATGCCGCGGGCAAGTGGTCGGTGCAGGAAGTGATCGGTCACATGATCGATGCCGAAACGGTCTTTGCCTACCGGGCGCTGCGCTTTGCCCGCGGCGACGCGACGCCCTTGCCGGGTATGGATCAGGATGAATTCGTGGCCGGCGCCGATTTCGACCGACGGACACTGCCCTCGCTGATCGCCCAGCTCGATCATCTACGCGCTGCCAATCTCCTCGCCTTCGAAAACGCGGACGATGCTGTGCTCGACCGGGGCGGCGAAGCCTCGGGTACCCACGTCACCGTGCGCGCCCTGCTTTACATCATCGCCGGCCACGCGCGACACCACCAGCGCGTCCTGCGCGAGCAGTACCTCTAGCCGCGCACGGCGCGCTGGCGGAGCATGTGGTCTGCGAGAACGATCGCGACCATGGCCTCGGCCATGGGAATGAAGCGGGGGAGCAGGCAGGGGTCGTGACGGCCCTTGGTAACGATGGTGGTGGCTTCGCCGCGGTCGTTGACCGTCTCTTGCGGCTGGGGCAGTGAGCTGGTGGGCTTGACCGCGCAGCGCAGCACGATGGGCATGCCCGAGCTGATGCCCCCGAGCATTCCGCCGTGGCGATTGCTGCGCGTGACGACCCGATCGTTTTCGACGCCGAACAGGTCATTGTTGTCGCTGCCGCGTGCGCTCGCCACGTCAAAGCCCGCGCCGTAGGACACGCCGAGCACCGCGGGAAGGCTGAAAAGCGCTTTGCCCAGATCGGCCTTGAGCTTGTCGAACACCGGCTCACCCCATCCCGCGGGCACGCCGGTGGCGCAGAGGCTTGCGGCGCCGCCGATCGAGTCACGCTCCTTGCGGACCTGCTCGATCAGGCTGATCATGCGTTCGGCAGCGTCGCGGTCTGGGCAGCGGACTGGCGTTTGTTCGACCTCTTCCACGTGCACCGCGCTCGGATCGCCGATCTGGGCGACGACGTCGCCGACCTGATCGACCCAGCCGACCACACGGATGCCGTGGGCCGCGGCGAGCAGCTTCTTGGCAATGGCACCAGCAGCGACCCGTACCGCCGTCTCTCTCGCGCTCGATCGCCCGCCGCCGCGGTAGTCGCGGTGACCGTACTTCGCGTCGAAGGTGTAGTCAGCATGGCCGGGGCGGTAGCGGTCCTTGATCGCGCTGTAGTCGCGTGAGCGTTGATCCTGGTTCTCGATCAGGATCGCGATCGAGGTGCCGGTGGTGCGTCCCTCGAAGACGCCCGAGAGAATGCGCGCTTCGTCGGCCTCTTGACGTTGGGTCGTGAGTGACGACTGGCCAGGGCGTCGGCGAGCCAGATCGAACGCGAAGTCACTGGCACACAACGGTAGCCCCGGCGGCACGCCGTCGACGATGGCCACATTGGCGGGGCCGTGACTCTCGCCAGCGGTGGTGACGCGAAACGTGTGGCCGAAGGTGTTTCCAGACATCGGCGGCAATGTACCAGAGCGCGGGCCGGGTGACGTGGTCTGCGACCGTTGTGCGGACGGGCTTGACAGGGGATATGCTCAACGCTAGCATAAGGCTACTGGCAGCCTCGTCAGCATACCCACTCCATCGAAACCATGAAGAAGGGGTGAAATCTGGCGAATAAAATGCTCAGGTCGAGCATAAGCCAGGAGGAAGCAGCTGGATCGCTCCCGAAGCGCGCTGCTCCGTGGATGACGAACAACACGAGGGACACACGAATGACCATCAGCACCACCCCTATGGCTCCGTCTCGGCCCGCTGTCCTCCCATTCACGCCGGAGATCGAGCAGGCGACCGCGCCGATCTGGTCGCGGGTCAAGGGCGTGATCCCTGCCCTCGAGTGGCCCGTCCATGCGCCCTACATCGATGCCATCAACCGCTTGAAGGCGGAGCGCAACGCCGTGGTCCTGGCCCACAACTACCAGACGCCGGAGATCTTTCACGGCGTCGCGGATCTCACCGGCGATTCCCTGGCGCTGGCGCGCATGGCGGTCGATACCGAGGCGGATGTCATCGTCCTGTGTGGTGTTCACTTCATGGCCGAGACCGCCAAGCTGCTCAATCCGGCCAAGACCGTGCTGATTCCGGATCCGCTGGCGGGTTGCTCCCTCGCGTCATCGATCACCGGCGCCGACGTCCGCTTGTTGCGTGAGCGCTATCCCGGCGTACCGGTGGTCAGCTATGTCAACACCTCAGCGGACGTCAAGGCCGAAACGGATGTCTGCTGCACGTCCGGCAACGCCGTGGAGGTGGTCGAGTCGCTGGGCGTTCCGAGGGTGATCTTCCTGCCCGACGAGTACCTCGGCAAGTTCGTGGCCGCCCAGACCGATGTCGAGCTGATCTTGTGGAAGGGGCACTGCGAGGTCCACGAGCGATTCACCGCGGCCGACATTCGCGGCTTCCGCACCGGCCATGACGATCTGGTCGTGCTCGCCCATCCGGAATGCCCGCCAGACGTCCTGGCCGAGGCAGATTACGTGGGCTCGACCGCGGGCATGATCAACCATGTCGGTGCTAGCGGCGCCCGGCGCGTCGTGATGATCACGGAATGCTCGATGTCCGACAACGTTGCGGTCGCCCACCCTGAGGTCGACTTCGTACGCCCCTGCAACCTGTGCCCGCACATGAAGCGCATCACCCTGCCGAAGATATTGCACAGCCTCGAGACCCTCGAGCACCGGGTCGAGGTGCCCGATGAGATGGCCGCGCGCGCGCGTCGCTCCGTCGAACGGATGCTGGCGATCGGGCGTGGCGCCTCCGCGGGTGTGCGTGAAGCGAGAGCGAAGGTGGCGTCATGACCCAGCCAGCGCTTCGACATGTGAGCGCCTTGCGGCTGGCCGACGGCGTGGCGACGAGCGATGTCGTGGTGCTGGGCAGCGGCGTGGCAGGACTGACCACGGCGCTCTCGCTGGTGCCGCGACGGGTGACCGTGCTGACCAAGGGGTCGCTCGCCAGTGGTTCCAGCCGCTGGGCGCAAGGCGGAATCGCGGCGGCCATGGCCGCCGAGGATGGACCGCACCGCCACGCGGCCGACACCTTGGTCGCTGGCGCGGGCCTGTGCGACGAGGCGATTGTCTCCGGCTTGACAGATGATGCGCCCGAGCACATTCGGCGCTTGATCGCCTGGGGCGTCCGCTTCGACCGCGATGCCGAGGGGCGCTTGCAGCTCGGACGCGAAGGTGCCCACTCCGCGCGCCGCATCTTGCACGCGGGTGGCGACGCGACCGGTGCCGAGCTGGTGCGCGCACTGATCGAGGCAATGATCGCCGAGCAACGTCTTCGCGGCAGGATGAGTGTCTGCGAAGACACTTTCGCCGAAGACCTGGTGGTCGATGACGGTCGGGTGATCGGCGTGCTCGCACGCCACGCGGATGGGCGGGCGGTGCTTCATCGCGCCGGGGCCGTGGTGCTGGCGACCGGTGGGTGTGGTCAACTTTGGTCCAAGACCACCAACCCATCCGAGGTCACCGGCGATGGCTTGGCCATGGCTGCGCGCGCGGGCGCAACACTCGCTGATCTGGCGTTCATGCAGTTTCACCCCACAGCCCTCGATGTCGAGGCGTCTGGTGCTTCGCTGCCATTGCTCACAGAAGCCCTACGTGGCGAGGGTGCGGCGCTGATCGACGCGCGCGGCACGCGGTTCATGCTCGCGCTCGACGACCGGGCCGAGCTCGCATCGCGCGACATCGTGGCGCGCGCGATCTGGCGCCGGCAGGCTGCTGGCGAACGGGTCTTCCTCGACGCCCGCGAGGCGGTCGGGGATGCGTTCCCGCAGCGCTTTCCAACCGTTTGGGAGCATTGTCGTCGGCACGGCCTGGATCCCCGCAGCGAGCCGATTCCGATCACGCCTGCTGCCCACTACGCCATGGCGGGCGTGGCGGTCGATGCCGTGGGTCGAACGTCGCTCGACGGTCTGTGGGCCTGCGGTGAGGTAACTGCTTCAGGGCTGCATGGCGCCAATCGGCTGGCCAGCAACTCGCTGATCGAAGGGGTGGTCTACGGCGCTCGGGTTGCCGCGGACATCGCGGACCACGCGCCCGAGCCGGCGCGCCTTGGCAGCTATGGTGTCGTTCGGCGCGACCTGGCTTCTGTGGACACCGTTCCGGCCGGCACGGTCCCACACGGCACCGTTTCGCCCAGCGCAGCCTCACCCGGCACCTCCGATCGGATCGGAACCCGTGACTCGCGGTCTGCAAGCACGGTGCGGCGCGAGCTCCAGCAGCTTGCCTGGCGGTATTTGGGGCTCGAGCGCGAGGAGGCTGGCCTCGAGACCCTGCTCGCGGGCATCGATCGCTTGGCTGCCCGCACGGCAGCCGAGCCGTCGGAGACGCGGAACCTGTTGACCGTCGGACGTGTGATGGCCGCGGGCGCGTTGGCGCGGC
>CALFAM010000312.1 GCA_937948815.1 uncultured bacterium | reverse complement strand
TTGTGCGTGTTGCTGTGAACGGTGCGGCCAGTGTCCGCGACGACCGAAGCCTCGACGGGCTCGAAGATGTCGTGAATCGAATCCATGGTGACGATCTCCCTTTGCTGATTGAAAGACGTTGTGGTTTTTACAGATCCGCCTCGACGGTGATCGCGCGCTCACCGATCGATCACGGACCATAAACCTACGCGACTTCGGCGATAAACAACGTGACAAATCAAACCATCGGGCTGATCGAATCCTCACGGCTCGCAATTTGTGACACAACGAGAAACGACCGCGCAATTCGAGCGTTCACCCGACATCGCGCAACGCCTCGCTGGGATCGACGCGGCGGGCTTCTAGTGCCGGCCGCAAGCAGCCGAGTGCTCCCGCCCCGATCAGGACCAACACACCGAGGCCAAAACTGGAAGGGTCACGTACGCCGACACCGTAGACTGCGGCCGAAAGCATGGGGCCGACCGCCAAGGCACCCGCCACCCCGAGCAGCAGGCCCGCGCCGATCAAACGGGCACCACGGCCGAACATGGCACCTGCCAAGCTTTCCTGGCTGGCGCCAAGGGCCGCGCGGATGCCCATTTCGGCACGCCGTTGCGCGACGTCGTGGGCCAGCAACCCGTAGATCGCCAGACCCGCCAACACGAGGGCGACCACGGCAAAAAACGGCACGAGACCGGCGAGCAGCCGCGATTGCCACATCGCCCCGGCGAGGACCTGCTCGAGGGGGCGCAGCGAAACGACGCCGGCCTCTGGCGCGGCTTCCGCGAGGGCCTGCCGGATCTGCGGCACCATCGACGCCGTCGGGCCGTCGTGACGAATCACCACGCGCAAGCGCCAGGCCTTGTACTGAGAAATCGGATAGTAGAGCTCGGCTCCAAGACCTGTTTCACGCGGGTCATAGCGGACATCGCCGACAACACCGATCACCCGCGCCCATGCGTCGCTGGCGATCCGCGCCTCCTGGCCGATCGCCGACTGCCCCGGAAAGAGCCGCTCGGCGGCGCTGGCACTCAGCACGATCACCTTGCCGTTCGCGCGATCATCGTTCCAAGCGAAATCCCGCCCTTCGTGCAATGGGATGCCCATGGCCTCGAAGTAGCCCGGCATCACGTCGACCGTCAGGATCGGTGCCTGGTGGCTCTGCTCCGTGTCGTCGGCGCTGCCGCGCGCCTCGAGCGTCACGGCACGGCGATCACGATCGAGGTACGGCAAATGGGTGGCACCGCCGACCGCCCGCACGCCGGGTACGCTCTGCAAGGCGCTCTGGACCCGCGCGTAGAAAGCCGCCAGGCTTTCGATCTGCTCGAAGAATGAGCCGGTGTGCTGAGGCGCCAGCTCGACCGCGGTAAGCCCCCCGTGATCGACGCTGTGATCGACGCTGTGATCGAAGCCGGGATCGCTGCCGTCGAGCGCGCGAAAGGAGCGTGCGAGCAAGCTGGCGGCGACCAGCAGCACGGTGGCGAGCGCGACTTCCACCACCACCATCACCGTACGCAGACGCCGCCGTCCGCGGGAGGATGCACTCCGCCCACCGATCAATGACCGAAAGTCTCGCAGACGACCGGCAACGAGTGGCGCCAGGCCAGCAAGCCCGGTCACCGCAAGGGCGAGCAGCGCCATGACGCCGATCTCCGGCCAGCCGATGCGCAGATCGATCCACGCCGGCAGCGCACCGCCAACGAATCCGGGCAGGCTGCGCAAGGCAACATGGGCGAGGAGCAAGCCGAGCGCTGCACCGGGCACCACCAGCGCTGCGGTCTCGATCAGCAGCTGACGCCCGAGGGTCGCGCCCCCCGCACCGAGCGCCGCCTGCATCGCGAAGCTCGAGGCGCGGGCCAGACCGCGGGCGAGTTGAAGCCCCGCGAGGTTGACCATGGCGAGGACCAGAAACACCCAGGCGATCGTCGAGAGCGCGCGCAGGTGCGGCCGCAATTCCGCGGTGGCGTGGGTGCGGTAGTCGCTGAGACGAACCTGCCAGTCGCGGTTGGTCTCGGGGAAGCGCTCGGCGAGACCAGCCGCGAGGGTCTCGATCTCCGCTTGCGCCGACGCGATGTCGACACCATCGGCCCGGCGGGCGATGCCGCGAAACCAGCGCATGGCACGCTGGTTCTCGCGGGTGTCGCCGACATCCTGGGTGTCGATCCAGTTCTGGGCTGGCAACCAGAGCTGGGTTGCATTCGGGAAACCAAAACCTGGGGGCAACACCCCAATCACCGTGTAGGTTCCGAGGGAGGTGCGCAGACGTTGACCGACGACCCCCGAGTCGCCGTTGAAACGGCTTCGCCACAGGCTGTGCCCGAGCACGGCCTGGAAGGAATCTCCGCCAGCCGAGTCGTCGGCGGCCTCGAAGAGCCGCCCGAGGACCGGACGCACGCCTGTCGCTGGCAGTACACCTGTGGTCACGAAAGCCGACGGAATCGAGACCACCTCACCATCATCGAGCAGGAGGTTGTCGCGCCGCGCCTCGTAGGCACCGACGGCAGTCAGGGCGCTCGCGTCGCGGGCCAGGTCATCAGCATCGGTCATCGACAGCCCATAGGCGGCACCGGTGGTCGTTGACACCGTCTCGACCACCACCATGCGGTCGGCTTCGGCATGCGGCAAGGGACGCAGGAATGCCGCGTTGAGCAACGCGACCACTGCCGTGTGGAGGCCGAAGCTGGCCGCAAGGATGACGACGACCAGCACCGACAGTAGCGGCTCGCGGCGCAGGCCACGCCAGGCCAGGCGGAGATCACGGATCATGAGAACCCTCCTCGAATGCGGGAGCGACCTTCTCCGTTTCGGCATCCCGCAGGTGACGATCGAGCCAGTCGAGGATGCGATCGATCATGGTGTCGTAGTCCTCGGCCAGCGCGTGGGTAGCGCCCTCTGTGACGTGAACGCCGGTGCGGTGACCAGCTTCGATGAGCGCTGCGGCGTGGCGCAGCATGGCCGCTGGCGGCGTGCGCTGGTCCGCGCCGCCGTGCAGGAAGAGGAAGGCCGGCTGGCCGCGGATCGATTCGATCAAGTAGCGCGGCGAAATCTCCCGCAGCATGGCGTCTTGGGCGTCACGGCCAAGGGTCGCCCAGTTGGGCACGAGCAGTGGGTAGACGTGCTCGTCGAATTCGGCGCGCCGCGTGTTGTCTACCGAGTCGACCGCCGCGCCGACCATGATCACGGCGCGCACGGCATTCAGCCGGCCGAGCATGATGGCGTTGAGCATGGTGCCGCGGCTGAAGCCCCACAGTGCCAGGCGCTCGGTGTCGATGCCGCCCAGGGTGCGGGCGACCGCGATCAGGTCGATACTGTCCTGGGCGTCCCCGAGTCCGAGGTCGGTCCGATCCTCACCCTCGCGATCAGGGTCGCCGCGGAAGTCACTGGCGAGCACGGCATAGCCGGCGCGGGCCAGGCGGCAGAAGGTGAAGCGATCGAGCCCGAGGAGACGCCCCCATCGTGCAGCACCTCCTCGATTGAACAGGACCAGCGGCGCGTCGCGTCGCGGCTCCGGCAGCACAGCCCAGGCGTTCACCACGCCCCCGTGACCCTGGTAGCGCAGGTGCTCGACGGTCATCCCCTCCTGGTCGATGCACGCGGCAACATCAGCGGCCGGGAAGGCTCGTTCGAGAACCTCGCGCCGCCAACCCGGCCCCTTCTCCATGAACGCCAGGAAGGCTTCGCGATCCGCGAAGGGTGAATCCAGCGCGCGTCGCTCGAGCAACTGCCCGGCCGGCACGTCGCCGTGCGCAGGTTCGCTCGCGACAACGGCCAGGAGACCGACCGCAGAGGTCAATGAGAAGAGACTCACAAAGGAGCCCGTCAATCCCATCGTCCAGTGACGCCAGTCGCGAAGGGCCACCTTCAGTCGTTTGTAGATCAACATCGGCTCAGAAGGCGAAGCCGAGGGTCAAGCGCGCCTGGGTCGGCACACCCGGCACGGCGGTGGTGACCGCGGAGCGGCTGCCGCCGAAGAGGAAGAAGTACTCCTCGTCGAATAAGTTGGTCACCGACAGATTGACCCGATCCAGCCAGGTCCATGCCGGGCGATAGGTCAAACCCAGGTCGACCAGATCGTAGCTTCCGCCTTCGAACGTGTTGTCCTGGGTGATGGCGTAGTCGCCGTAATACTGCCAGGCGAGACGGACGTCGAAGCGGTCACGGAAGGTCTCCATCCAGGTCAGCCCGACCGTGGTCTCGGGCACGCCGGTTGGCTGGTTGCCGGAGAGATCGAGCGGCCCCGAGAAGGTCTCGAGCACCAGCTCGTCCCACACCGCATCGACGTAGGCATAGCGCAGCGCCAGACGGCCGTTGCGGCGGTAGCGGTAGTCGAGGCTCAGCTCGAGGCCATCGCTGCCGAACTGCTGTCCGGTCGTTGCGATGGTGCTCGGCACCGTGAAGTCGACGAAGGCCTCCGGATTGGTCACGAAGACCAGCCGATCTTCTTGTTCGATGCTATAGAGCGACAGGCTGTAGCCGAAACGCCCGTTCAGGGCCGAGCCCTTGGCACCAATCTCGACGCTGGTCAGGGTCGTCGGCCGGGTGTTGCGAATGAAGCGGCTCGGATCCCACTGCCAGATCGGGCCGAAATTCGAGCTGAAACCTTCACCATAGTTGGCGTAGAGCACGTGCGACGGCGTCACGGCAAAGGTGAAAGCCACTTTCGGGCTGATGTTGTCCTCGCGGTCGTTCACCTCGGGCTGCACCGCGAATTCGGGACCGACGATCAGCACGGTGTCACGCTCGAAGTCGTCGTAGCGAGCACCGAGGGTCAGGGTGGCACGTGTGCCGAGCTCGAGCTCGGTCTGGGCGAACGCGCCGAGGAAGGTGTTGTCTGTGTCTCCCGAGAGCTGGTGCTCGCGCTCGACGAAACACGGATGATCGCGGTTGAGGATCGCCCCGGTGGTGGTATCGATCTCGATCAGAAAGAAGGCGAATCCACATTCGAAGGTAAAGCCATTCTGCCCGGTCCAGAAGTCACTCTCGACCAGCGAGGTCCGCTCGATGCTGACGCCGGCGATCGTGCGGGTGCGTTTCGTCGAGGTCTGATACGTCGCTTCGAGAAACAACGTATCCTCATCCTCCACCGAGTCGAAGCCATTGACCGCGAGAAGGTTGCTCGACGGATCGGTCGAAAAGAGGTCGAAGAAATCGAGCACGTTGTCGCTGTCGCGCTGGCGCGCATGCCCCGCGACCTCGATGATCTGCTTGGCGTTGGGAACGAAGCTGAAGCGGAGGGCCGCCATGGTGCTTTCGCTGTCCTTTCCAATGTCACGCGAGCCGAGGAAGGCGCGACGACCACCCGCGACATCGAGCAACGTGCCGTCGGCGAAGGTTGGGATCACGCTTCCCTGCTCGTAGTCGCGATCGAATCGGTTGACATATGCGGAAAGGGACGCGCGGTCGCCGAGGGTGAAGACACCGCGACCGAATAGGTTGAGGCGACTGTTGGCGTTGTGATCGCGCCAGCCGTCCGAATCGACCATGTCGGCGCTCAAGAAGTAGCTGTGATCGCCGCCAAAGGAACCGCCGAGCTGGAGATCACCGGCGAAATAGTCGTTCGAGCCTGCGGACAGATCGAAGCTGGCGCGGCGTCCACTCGGATTCTTCAGGGTGTAGTTGATCGCGCCGCCGATGCCGCCGCGCCCGTAGAGCGCCGAGACCGGCCCGCGCACGATCTCGATGTTGTCGACCGCCGCGTAGGGGATCTCGTCCATCAGCACCTCTTCGTCACCGCCGATGAAGGGAATGCCGTCGACCAACGCCAGGAAGGTGTCGTTGCCGTGGTTGCCGGTCACCCCGCGCACATTGACGAAGAGAAACGCGTCATTGTCACCCTCGCCGCGGCGAAAGGAAATGCCGGGCTGATTGCGTAGCTCGTCAGCCGCGACCAGGAACCCATCGTCCTCGAGCTGCTGCATGTCGAGAACCGAAACGTTTGCCGGCACCTCGAGTCGCCGAGTCTCTTGGCGGGTGGCCGTGACCACCAACTCTTCACCGATACCGATCGCCATCGGCTCACTGTCTTCCGTCGCAGCGGCGGACTCCTTGTTCGACGGGTTCGGAGCCTGCCCACCCACGGGCCAAGCCAAGATGGAAAAGAGAAGAGCGCTCGTGAGAGCGAGAACGGGAATACGTGATTGCGATGCATTCGAGCTCAAGGCGGAACACTCCTCAAGGACGGGATCGATCCGATAGATCGTGCCTGGTGGTCGTTGCTGTTTGGATCGGTGGGCATGAATCGGTACCGCTACTCGGCGAGTCGAAACCGTCGCAAGCGCCACGCGGCCGTTCCCACGGCCAAGGCGATGGCGGCGAACAACGCGGCGAAGCCCGAGGCGACGCCGCGCAGCATGTCGGCGCGCGAAATCTCCTCGAATGTGAAGGTCGGTAGGCCGTCGTAGTCGTCGCCGGCCAAGGTCTCGCCGCGGAAAATGCGTGGCGACAGCGCGGCATTCCAAACGTCGAGAAAATGCCTCGACTGGTCGGCGAAACGGCGGTAGCGCGCGGCGTCTTGGCCAGCGAGCAACGCCAGGGTTCGATGCGCGACGATCGCCGGTGATAGGAGCCCGAATCGGCCGACCAAGCCTTGCTGGGCTTCGAGGCTCTGGTCGAACCCTACGACAATCGGCTGTAGCCGCCGCTCGACCTCACGCTGGGATGCGAAGTAGGCCGGCATGAAGCCTCCCTGCTGTCCGCCGGACGCCAGCTCGGGGTGCTCGTGGTAGTACGCAGCGAGCAGGGACGCACTCTCCTTTGCCGCCTCGCTCGAGGCCTGCCGCATGGCGGAGAGCTGCTCCAGGCGCGATGGCATGGGCTGGACGGCCTGGACCCCGGCATCGAGACCGCTCGGCAGCACCAGCACAAAGAGCAGCCATGCCACGGCCAGGACCATGGCGTGCGTGGCCGAGCCCACGCGCCACGACGCCACCGCAACCGCCAAGGCGAGCCAGAATCCAGCGTAGACCAGGGCGCAGCTCAGCCACACCACGAGCCTCGGCACGACGTCCGAATCGAAACCGAAGACAACGGCCCAGGCGAGGAAGCCGATGCTGGCGAGAAAGGCCGCGATCAGTGCCAGACGCGCCGCCACTTTGGCCAGGAGCAGCGTACGTAGCCGGACCGGCTGCGCCAGCACGAGAGCGAGCGTGCCGAGCTCTCGCTCGCCCGAAATCAGGTCATAGGACAAGGCGATGATGGCGAGCGGCAGCAGAAAGACGATGACGAACGCCAGGTCGAAGCGGCCGGCGAGCAAGCTCAGCGGGCTCTCGAGTTGGTAGCGGATGAAGATCGTGTCGATGCGCCGCCAGACCGAAGCTTCGGCCCGGTACGGCAAGAGGTCACCGACGCCAATGGTCAACGGTGCGAGACGCCCCGGCGGCAGGACGGCGTCACCCTGAACGCCGGTGACCGCGCCGGCGAACGGCCCATCCGTGTCGGCACGCGCGTCGGCAAGAGCTTGCTCGGCTTCGGCGGTCAATGCTTCGATGTCGGCACTGCGCGAGGCCTGCCAGGCCCAGCCCGTGGATAGTGCGTAGAGCGATACGAGACCGAGCAGAATCAGCGCGATCTGGCCGTGCCGGCTACGCAGGAGGGTTCGCCACTCGTGGCGCGCGATCGTTGTGATCATGCTGTCGACGCTCCAGATTCTCGTGTTTGGGACCTGTCCTCAGATCGGCTGCTCTTGGACCGGCACCTTCATATCGGTGAAAGTGCGCGTGCCGCACGGCGTGCGAACCCCAACACCACGATCAGCCAACCACCGAGCATGAGCAGCGACAGCCACTCGTCACGTAGGCCTGCAGCGAAGGAAGGCGCGCTGTAGGCGAATGTGGGTGACTCGGCCCAGAGATCGGCTTCCGCCAGGTAGCCGAAGGAGGCATCGCCGGCGTTCTCGGACATGTCGTGGTTGAGGAACTTGACCAATACGCGCCGATGCTGTTCGGCGGCATCCGCGAAATGGCGTACCTGCCCGAGACTCGTGCCCGCGGCCGCCATCGACACCATGCGCAACGCCAAGGTCGGCGACAGCAACGACGACCACCGGAGCACCGTGGCTTGCTGCTCGTAGGTTGCCCAGAGCGAGCCGAAATGCTTGTCGAACACCAGATTGGAGTGCTCCTCGCTCGCCTGCAGCGAGACGCCGGCGTAGTTCACGGGCAAGGTCTCGAGCGCTTCGACGCCATAGGCTTCGAGGGTCTCCTTCTCGAGGTTCGCCCGGCGGGTCGCGCGATCACCGAGCCCGTTCATGCCCTGAGCCTCGTCCGCTGCGATGGCAGCGTAGAAGGCGCGCGGGCTGGGTGTCGGCGCCACCCGCTCGGCAAGATCGGCAGCCCATCGCGGCACGATCAAGGTCACCATCATCCAGACGGCGAGGAGCGACAGCAACGCGCCGCGCGCGGCACCGGCGCGCGCCGAGATGGCGAGTGAAAGCACGAGGAACAGAACCAGGTAGGCGGCGTAGGCGACGACCAACACCAACGCACCGCCCCACAGGCGGCCGCCGGCATCGGAGCCAGCCCCATGGGTACCCCCCGCACCGAGCAGCAGGCCGAAGGCCAGGACCGCGACCGGCACGAGCACCATGGTCAGGGCGAGGCCGAGACCGAGCGTCTTGCCTGCGACCAACTGACGCCCGCGGACGCCGAGGCTCATGAGCATGCGCAGCGTCCCTTGCTCGCGCTCTCGTGCCACGCTCCCGAACGCCATCATTACGATCAGGAGCGGCACGATGATCTGGAGAATCCATGCGGGCGTCAGCTCCGCGAAGCGGTGAATGGCCGTTCGATCCTCGGCCGGGCGAAGCTCGAAGGGGTCCTGCCAGTGCGCTTCCAACCACACGGCACGACCGACGTGGTCGTGGATGCCACGGTCGAAGGCTGCCAACGGAGGCTCGGGACGCAGAGCGAAGCGGCCGAAGTGGGCTGCTGAGTGCGGGTTCTTGGCACCCTGATCGAGCCATACGCTCGACTCTGCGCCCTCGGCCGCGGCACGCGCCGCTTGCGTTCGCAGCGACTCGTTCCAGCTCACGACGAGCGCGGCCACCAGGAGCAGAAAGGCCGCACCCGCGAGCACCCGGAAGCGTCCGTCCCGCAGCACGCTCCGAAGCTCGGCCTTGGCAATGGCGCGGACGGTTCCCCGGCGACTCATGCGCGGATGTGCTCGAGATAGATGGACTCGAGCTCCTCGTGGCCGAGGGAGGCCGTGTCGCGCGTGTCTACCAGGCGACCGCGTTTCATGATGCCCACTCGGTCCCCGACACCCTTGGCACGAAAGAGATCATGGGTCGCCATGAGCACCGCGACACCGTCCTCAGTCAGAGCGCGCAAGAGGCTCGAGAGCTCGTTCGAGGCTTGCGGATCGAGCCCCGAGGTCGGTTCATCCAGAAGCAAGGCCTTGGCACCACGAGCGAGGGCCACGGCAAGCGCGACCTTCTGACGCATGCCCTTCGAGTAGGTCGCCACCCGTCGTGCGGCCGCCGACCGATCGAGCCCGACACGGCCGAGCCAGTCGAGCAGCTCGTCGTCCGAGCCGTCGTTTCCGGCAAGCGTGGCGAAGTAGCGTGCATTCTCGAGCCCGGTCAGTAGCCCGTAGAGCTCCACACGCTCGGGAACATAGGCGAGCTTCTCGCGGGCGCGCGTTGGATTCGATTCCACGTCCACGCCTCCGATCGAGACACGGCCGGATGTCGGCTCGAGGAACCCGAGGAGCAAGTGAATGGTGGTCGTCTTGCCCGCGCCATTGGCCCCGAGCAGACAAAAGACCTCCCCCGCCTCGACCTGTAGATCAAGTGCCTCCAGCGCCACGACGTCATCGAAGGTCTTGCCGAGTCCATGCGCTTCGATCATCTTCGTCCTCACGGTGTAACTACCAAGCGACACGACTGTGTCGCGAGCTGTCGCACGTCCCCTTTGACGCTCTAATGATACTGCCCTCTCATTATCTGTCAACCCGAGGCCAGGAGAGATAGACTTGGGAGGTCTGGGACGGGCGCTCGGACATGCGCTGAGACAAGTGTTGGGAGGAGAGACTTGATGAAGGCCGAAGCGGAAGGCACCGTGCAGACAGAGACCCGCCAGACCCAGCAAAGGGTCGCGATCCACGACGCATTCTCGTCGGAGCGTCGCCCCCTGAGCCCGCAGGAAGCACTCGAGGTGGCGCAACGGACCGTGCCCGGCTTGGGAATCGCCACCGTGTACCGCGCCATCAAGCGCTTCGTTTCCGATGGCGTCCTCGTACCGGTCGAGCTACCCGGTGCCGCGAGCCGCTACGAGCTCGCGGGCCTCGGCCATCACCACCACTTTCAGTGCCGCGGATGCGACCGGGTATACGACGTCGAAGGCTGTCCACCGCGGATCGCCGAGCTCGCCCCCGAAGGCTTCGAGCTCGAGGCGCACGAGATCGTGCTGCACGGCCTGTGCGCCGACTGTTCCGAAACGACCTCAGCAACCACCTGAGCGAGCTCGGGGCCGTCGCCCAAGCCGACCCAAGCACCTCTCCAACTGGAGGATGGCATCGCTCGAGGCAAGGTAGGACGCTGCAGTGAGCCGACAGTCGGCGCTCCCTTGGCGTCTGCCAGCTCCGAAAGCGTAGGCCGCTGGACTTCTCGTCGGCGAAGGACTTGAGGTGGTGGACCGTGTAGGTCTCGAACCTACGACGCGCGGATCAAAGGTCCAATCCAGAAGAGCTACCCAGATCGATCCGGCCGGTAAACGAAGTCCAATCAGCTACTTACATCCCCACCGACAATCACGAGAATTCCCGCCTTTTCTCCTGACTGTGACACCAGTGCGCCACGGACACGAGACCTCAGCTCCACTCGAGCCGCCGCACTCGCACGGCGAGTTGCTGACTCTTGGTGGTCGTCGCGCCACTCAGGGCGTGGCCGCTGACCACGCGTGTAGGTCGCCGGATTCGAAGCCGTCGGCAAAGACGAAGCTCGACAGCGTGTAGATCTGCACCGTACCCGGCGAGATGATGCCGCCGACGCCACCATAGGGCGTGCCCAGGACCGCGGTTTCACCGTCCGTCCCCACGCCGAGCGCCACCGACCATCCGGCGAGGTCTCCTGCATCACCGCCTTCGACCAGCAACTTGACGGTCTCCTGGACGTCCGTCCATCCGCCTACGGGCCGTCTGAAGATGTAGGCAGCGCCCTGATTGCCGTTGTTACCGATGTCGTCGTGCCGCGCGCCCACGACCACCGTGTCGCCGATCTGTGCAATCGACCAGCCAAAACTGTCGAAATCCGCGCCATCGGACGCAGTCAGCTTGGCCGTTTCCTGGCTGTCCATCCAACCGGTTGGCGACTCCTCGAACACATAGGTCGACCCTTGACCGATGACACCATTGATGTCATCACCCAAAGCGCTCGCTACCACTACGCCCCCATCGACGGATACGGCGGTGCCCAAGACGTCTCGGTTGCGGCCGTCCGACGCAGTCAGCTTGGCAGTCTCAACAGCGTCGACCCAGCCCCCGCTAGGCCGAACGTAGACGTAAACCGACCCGTGGTCCACAAAGCTAGCCGAGTCGTCGCCCGGGGCGCCCGCCGCAATCACGGAATCACGAATCGTCACGGAGCTTCCGAGACTATCGAAGTCTGCACCGTCCGAAGCTGTGAGCAGGGCGGTCGCCTCGGTCATGTTCGTCCAGCCGCCAGCCGGCCGTTGGTAGAGATAAACTCGGCCGCCCGGGTGGATGCCATTTTTCCGGTGAACTCCCGTAACCAGCGAGGCGCCGTCGATCGCCAGCGCCTCGCCGATATTGTCGGCCGACGAGGCAGAGGCGAGCGTGACCTTGGCTGTCTCGGTGCCATTCACCCAGCCGCTCTCGGGCCGTACGAATACGTAGATCGCACCGCGCGCGCCAGGGCCACCCAGGTTGGCTCCGCGCGCACCCGCTACGACAGTGTCGCCGGAGATCGACACCGCCGAACCAAGTTGGTGGAAGTCCGTTGCATCGGACGCGGTCAACTTGGCGACCTCGGTCGCGTTGCGCCAGGCACCATCGGGCCGAACAAAAATGTAGACCGCGCCTCGGCCGTCGTCGGCCGCGGGTGCGCCGACCGCCACCAAGTCACCGTCGATCGACACCTTCTTGCCGAACTCGTCGGCTGCCCCGCCGTCCGAGGCAGCCAGCCGCGCCTGCTGCGGAAACGTATCGACTCCAGCAGCGTTCGCCGCCAGGCAGGCGGCAAACAAGATCACCAGGGAGACTCGGCTGATCGCGGCGTAGGGATTTCTCATATCTCGGAAGCCTACTCCAAGGGCCTCGAGAGTCGAACGGCGAAGCCACACTTGGTGGCTCGCAGCTCATTCCGTAGAAGAAACCCTTCTGAGTCAACGCGAGGTCTGCACAGACGCCGTGACTTCGCAGGAGCTCGAAGCGAGTGCGAACGAACTATGGTCGAAAGTTGTGTACGGGAAGAAGAGAAGGTGGCGAATCCTGAATCGAGCTACCACACTTGATTCGCCCTCAACGACGAGGAGATACGCCATGTACGAGCCTACCGTAGTGCCGTCGCGCAAGACCGAGTCCACCCAAGATGCGCTCACCGAGGTCCTGCGCTTTGGGGGCCCGCCAGCTGCTCATGGAGGCGGTCGAAGCTGAGATCGCCGCGTTCTTGGCTTCGTACCAAGACGAGCACGACCAGGCAGGCCGCCAACGGCTGGCGGGCATTGGCTACCTGCCTGAGCGTGAAATCCAGACCGGCATCGGCGGGGTGCCTGCGAAGGTGCCTCGCGTCCACGATCGGGATGCGACCAACGAGGACCGTCTTCAGTTCCGCTCGTAGCTGGTGCCACCGTACTTGCGGCGAGCCAAGAGCGTCGAAGAACTGCTGCCATGGCTCTACCTTCGCGGGATAAGGAGCTCATCGCCGTCGAAGATGGTTACCGCGAGAGCGAAGCGTCGTGGCTCGAGATGTTGCGCAGCCTCGAGGCCCGTGGTTTGGGCATCGAGCCGGAGCTCGCGATCGGCGACGGTGCCCCAGTGTGACCATCACCGACAGCGACACCGCTGACATCAGCGGCACCCTCGGCCAGCCCGTGATCGGCGTGGCCAAGGCTGCCGGAGAGGCCGTGAGCAACGGAGATGGGACTTTCACCCTGTCGATCTCGATCGTCTTGGAGAACCTCGGACCACTGGATCTCTCCGCTGTCCAGGTGGTGGACGATCTGGCGACCACCTTCCCGCCCCCGTCGTCCGTGATCTCGGTGACCCAGCCGATTGCCATGATCACCGCCGGCAACGGGCTGCTGACCCACAATCCAGCCTTCGACGGCACCGGCGACATCGATCTACTCGTGGCCTCGACCAGCACGCTGGACATCGACGCTCGGGGGGAGATCTTCCAGGACGCGCTCGTTGGTACGAAGTGAAGGTGGAGTCTCGGATGCGCCTCGAGATATTTCTTGACCTCAAGCGTCTTGGTCGAGACGCTTCAGCGCCTCATGGACACGAGGACTGCCCTATGTGCCACGGCTTGCCTGATGCGTCTCGCGGATGCGCTTCAGGAGGCGCTGATCCTCCTGCGCATGCAATGACGGCGGACGCGAACGACGCATGTCGTAGCCGCTGCGAGAGACACCAAGAAGCCTGCACATCAGCGTAGCGGGGTACTCGGCCCTCTTCGACTCGATCATTTCGTCGACGTCGAGCCGTCCTTCGCGAAGAAAGCCGCCGCTTCATTGAGGAAGTCGCGCTCCATGCGAAGCCGGCGCTTCTCGCGTCGCAGCTTACTCAGCTCTTCGCGCTCAGCCGTCGTCAGGGCTTTCGGAGGACCCTCACCGGCGTCAACCTCTGCCTGCATTACCCAGCGGCGTAAAGCCGTCTCCGTCAGGTCGAAATCCTGCGCTACTCGGTACACGCTTCGGCCGCTCGTCTTCACCAGACGGACGGCCTCGGCCTTCTCCTCAGCCGTGAATCTCCGACGCTTCCGTTTCGACATCGACACATCTGTCGGCGCGTTCTGACGCCTTCGGTTAGTGTCCCCAAAATCCGGGCAAGATCACCAACAAGCCCGGTGGCGCCTAGCCATCCTCGCGTAGCATCTTCACCGGGTCGACGCGGGCGGCGTGGCGGGCGGGCCAGAGGACGGCGAGCATGGCGATGGCGGCGGTGCCCAGACCGACGAGGAGGAAGGTCGTGGGGTCGAGGGCGCTGATGTTGTAGAGCTGGGTCTGGGCAAAGCGGGTGGCGGCGAGGGAGAGCAGGCAGCCGATCGCCACGCCGAGGGTGACGAGAATGGTGCCTCGGCGGGTCACCAACCACAGCAACGAGAAAGAATTCGCGCCGAGCGCGGAACGCACGCCGAGCTCGTGTGTACGCTGGGCCACGTTGTAGGCGATCACGCCGTAGAGACCGATGGCAGCGAGCGACAGTGCGAGGCCGGCGAGCATGGTGAGGACGGTCATCAGGAAGCGCGGTCGGGCGAGTTGGGTGTCGACCACAGATTGAAGGCGACGCGCCGAGACGATGGGGACAAAGGGATGGCTCTCGGCGATCTTCTCGCGCAGCAGGGTCTCGAGCCCGACGGCTGTCCCGGCGCCGCGCGCGATGAGCTGGAAGGAGCGCACCTGCGACACGTAGCGCGAATAGGGCACATAGAAGCCCGGGACGGGCTCGTCGCGCAGCCCGAGCTGACGCTCGTCGCCGACGATCGCGATGACCTTCAGCCAGGGCGCCTCGTCGCCGCCCGTGCGGAAGCGCGCGCCCATCGCCCGTCCGTCCGGCCAGAACCGATCGGCCATGCGGCGATTGACGATCGCCACGCCGTCGGCCAGTGTCTCGGACACGTCCGAAGCTGGGCTCGAGCTCGCGTCCGCGCCCGCGTCTGGCGTCGCAGCGAGGTCCGCGCGGTCTGACGCCATGAAGTCACGACCCTCGAAGAGTGTTACGCCCATGGCCTCGAAGTAGCCGGGCGTGACGTGCTTGCGGTAGGTGGAGAGATCGTCGTCCGCGGCGATCTCGGAGCCTTCGATCTCGACCTCCATCTGCAAGACCCTTCCCGACATCGGCGTCCAACTGGTGGCCGTCGCGTGCCGGACGCTCGGAATGGCGGCTACGTCCTCCACCAGGGCATGCAAGACCTGGTTCTGCGCTACCGCGTCGGGGTAGCGATATCTGGGAATCTCGACCTGCGCCCAGACGGTCCCCTCAGTCTCGAATCCGGGCTCGACCCGCAGCAGCTCCAACAGGCTGCGCACGAAGAGCCCAGAGCCGATCAACAGCACGATCGCCAGCGCGACCTGGCCGACCACGAGCAGCTCTTGGAAACGCCTCCCCTTCACCGTCTGGTGGCCGCCGCGGGTCGATCGCGGCCGACGCGAAGCCCCCCAGGCGGGCAGCAATCCGAAGACGATGCTGGTCAGAAGCGCGAGCGCGAGACTGAAAAGGAGCACCTCGCCATCGACCCCGATCGCTTCGAGCCGCGGGAGCTCGGCAGGCGCCAGCGACACCAGCATTCGCACCAGGACCACGGACAAGGCACAGCCGAGCACGCCGCCGAAGAGCGCGAGCACGAGACTCTCGGTCATGAGCTGGCGCAGGAGGCGCCAGCGTGTCGCACCCATGGAGAACCGCACGGCCAACTCCTGCCGCCGGCCATGGGCGCTCGTCAGCAGCAGATTGGTGATGTTGGCGCAGGCGATGAGGAGCACCGCGAGGACCGCCGCGAAGAGCAGTTGGATCGGCCTTCTCGTGTCGCCCACGACCCGCTCCGGGAGCGTTTCGACCCGCGGTACCTGGTCGTCCATTCCGCGGGCCGGCTGCTCGCTCTGGAGCTCGCTCAGGAGGGCTGCGAGCTCGGCCTGCGCGGATTGTGAATCGACGCCCGCGGGCAGTCGTGCGAGGCCCAGCAGGAACTGACCGGATCGACGGTTCTCGAGGTCCCTGACCGTGAGCTGATACGGCAGGATCAGGTCGACGTCATAGATCGGGATCGCCGGCTCCGCGGGCAACACGCCGACGACCTCGATCTCCCGGTCGTCGAGGCGGATCGTTTGGCCGACGACGTCCGGACTGCCGGCGAATCGCTCCTGCCAGAGTGCCTGCGAAAGGATCGCCACCGGTGAGGCGCCCGACTCGAACTCCGATGGGACGAATCCGCGACCGACGGCCGGTGCACGGCCGAGCACGCGCAAGAAGTCGGGGCGCGCCCGAGCCGCGCGGATGCGATGCGCCGCGCCGTCCACTTGCAGGTCGAAGTCCCTGAACGCGAAGCCGGTGACGCTCTCGAAGATTCGGCTCCTGGCGCGCCAACGCTCCCACTCGGCGGCGGGCAGCCACAGTCGCTCGAATCCAGATTGGGGATCGTCCTTGGACACGATCACCAGCGATCGGGCGTCCGGAAATGGCAAGGGGTCGAGCAGCAGCGCCTTCATGAAGCTGAAGATGGCTGTGGTCGCGCCGATCGCCAACGCCAGCGTGACGATGGCCGTCACCGCGAAGGCAGGGCGCCGGCGCAGAGTCCGAATCGCAAGTTTCGTGTCCTGGCTCGTGCTCATGATCGCCACCTCGGTACGTTCGTTCGATCTCGCTTCCGGAACCGGAAAGCCGAGCGCCGGTTCTTCCGCGCCGAGGCTTCCATAGTGTTCGTACGCTCGACGGCTCGGCACGTCTATCCAGTAGCCGGAGATCGACCGACTGACTTCGGAGCGTCCAGCGAAGAGCGCGTGGGTGGGCATGACCTGACCATTGCCCACAGTGGCGGCCAGGGCTTGAGGTCATATCGAATTCGCCGACCACGTGCTGTGGGCTGACTTGAAAACCTTTCGATCAGGGCACAGATTGCGACCAGCCTGAGGTGTCACCGGACTCGAAATTGTCGACGAAGATGCGATCGAAGAAATCGTCGAGGCCGTTTTCGTTCTGATCCTGCACCTCATAGGCGCCGATGTCGCAGGCATCGTCTGCATTGGCCGCGGTGGCGAAGTCAAAGGGGCGACCAAGACCGCGAGCGTCGATGGTTTCGCCGGACACGCCACAGCTGCCTTGGTCGAGGGCTGGACTGGTCTCGTCGATCGCATGGACGAAAACACAGGTACCGTTCACAAACGGTGTGGCGCACCCGTAGTCCCCAAGGGGCTCGAGCACGGGGTCGACACCGGTCTGGTCGCCCGTCGCGGTGAAGGTGCAGGAGCCGGGTGTCTGCACCAGATTGAAGCCGAGACTTGCCACACTCGCGAGACCGCCGCAGTCTGAGGCGACCGGGGAACCGCCGCCAGCGGTCGCGGTGTTGCCGGCGAGAATGGTGTTGTCGAGCTCGATCCGCGAGAGGCCAGTGTCGACACCGCCGGACGATGCGTTGCCGTTGCCCCCGGCACCGACACCACCGACCGAGCGGTTGCCGGCCAGGGTTACGTGACTCGCGCGTCCTTGATAGCTCGCGCCACCCGCGGTCGCGAAGCCGCCGGCACCGCCGGCACTGCTGTCGCCGCCCCGGGCTTCGTTGCCGGAAACGGTCACGTTGAACAGATCGACGGCCTGATCGAGCCCGAAGTCGCCGGAGAGTCCGCCGCTCACCGCGAGGGCGGCGTTGTTGGTCGTACTGGTGCCGGCCTGCGCCAGGTTCGAGGCGATGGTCGCGTCGGTGATCGTGGCGCCGCCGATCAAGCGAATTCCACCGCCCCGCGCCAAACCGCTGCTGACACCGTCGCCGCCACGCGCCACGTTGCTGCTCACCCGCGCCAGCGTCACCGTGGACGCGTCGAGTACCAGGCCGCCGCCTTTTGCCTCACCGCCGGCCGCGAAGGTGCTCCCTCCACCGATCGCCTGATTGCCGTCGACGACCAGATGACGCAGTGTCGCGGGTCCATCGTTCGTGCCTGCGTGGAACACTGCGCCGCCTTCCGCGTCACCGCCATCGCCCATGCCTCCGGCACCGCCCTCGGCGCGGTTGCCGATGAACGTCGCGCCGGAGAACGTTGCACCGCCAAAGAAAGCGAGGCCACCACCACCCGTCGAGCCGCCCACGTTGCTGCCGCTGCCGCCGATGGAACGGTTGTCGATGAACGAGCAGCGCGCGAAGATGTCGGGCTCGTTGTCCGTGAGCAGACCGCCGCCAACGGCCGAACCGCCGATGCCGTCGCTCGCGCTGCCACCTTCCGCACGATTGCCCGAGAAGACAACGTCGAAGAAGTGGATGGCCGCGGTGCTGAGCATGGCGCCGCCGCTCCCCGATCCGGCGTTGGTTGTCCCATCGCCGCCGATCGCCTGGTTGCCTGTGAACGTCGATCGCTCGACCGTGCCGATGGCACCGATGTCGAAGACCGCACCGCCCGCCGCGCTGCCGCCACGGCCTGCGATGTTGTCGCCGCCGCGGGCTTCATTGCCGTGGAATTGGGTATCGCGAATCACCGATTGGGTGTGCGTTGCCGGCTCGAGGAAGAGCGCTCCGCCGATCCCTTCGCCGCCGGAGTCACCCTGGGCGACGTTGCCCGTGAAGGTTGTGCCCAGCGTCATGAGTGCCGAGCCGCCTTCGGCGAAGATGGCGCCGCCGAGGTTGGCGCAGCCGCCGGTCAGCGTCACGCCGTCGAGGGTGAGCACCGCGTTCGTTCGAAGGTTGAGCAGGCGAAAGTGGTTGGCGCCATCGGCTAGACAATCGAGGGCCGAATCCCGTGCGACGGTCGCCGCCGAACCGGCGCGAAGGATCAGCTCAGAGGTCACGTCGGGGAGTCCGGCATGATCGCCACCCAAGAGCGCGGAATCGATCGTCTCGGCGGCCAATAAGGTCACGTCCGCGTCGAGCACGATCGTCTCGGCACCGCCGGCGCCCACGCAGCTTCCGGTGTCGACGTTGGTGTTGGCCGCGCGAATGGCGTCGGCCAGGGTGCAGACGCCATCGACCACGATCGTGCCGCCGAGCAGCGTCACCGTAAGATCGAACGTGTCCATGATGCTGAGTCCACCTGAGTCGGTCGCCACAACGGTCACCGCATAGGGTGAGCCGGCGACCTCCGCGGTGGTTGGGGTGCCGGTGAGCACACCCGCCGCCGACATCGACAACGATTCGGGAAGGCCGCTGGCCGTGAAGCCCAGGATCTCAGCCTCCGGATCGGCAAAGCGTGCCGATAGGTCGAGGCCGACGCTGACGCCGGTCTGGACGGTTTGCGCGCCGATCGGGCTGACCAACGTAGGCGCTCCGTTGATCATCATGGTCGTGGACGCCACATTGGCAGCGAATTCGAGGGTCAGTGGCACATCGGTGTCGACGATGCGCCCGGTGGACGACGATTCGGTCACATGGCTGACGCGGAAGCTGTCGAGGCTCGCCGTGCCCGCGTCCGGCGCGAGCTCGAGGGCGACGAACCACGACACCGGCGTCTCGACGGCGAAGGCGGTGTCCGGATCGCCGCCGACCAAGGTTGCGGTCAAGCTGCCTTCGGAAAAAGGAACGGGCGCGGCAAGCCCGAGCTCCGGGTCGTCCGCGTCGGGCTCGAAGACACCATCGCCATCGTCGCGGTAGAACCGCGGGACGTCGACCAACGCGCTGAAATCGGCAGGGGCGAGCGGAACCCCCGGCGCTGCCTCGAACAGCAGCTCGATGGTGGCCAGCTCGGCGGCGGCGTCGCCCGCGCGACCGCGGTGGGCGCCGTCGATGCGGAGCACCGGAACGGTGGTGCCCTCGTTCGGTGTCGCGGGTGCCACATCGAGCGTCGGCAACGCGAACTGGCCGCCGACGTTCGGCCACCACCGCACGCGATTGA
>CALFAM010000311.1 GCA_937948815.1 uncultured bacterium | reverse complement strand
CCGGCAAGAGGGAGTAGGCGAAGACTTCGAATCGATCGCGGTCGAGCGCGGCGAAGAGTCGATGCGTCAGGTAGCCAACCGGGTGCTGACGGAAGTCCGCGGACACGAAGCCGAGGCGCAGCCGTTCTTTGTCGACCGGTTTGCGCGTGACGAGCGGGCTTCCGAGCGTCCGCGCCTGGGCTTCGAATCCGCGGGAATAGCCCGTGGCGATCTGGTGGTGAAGCGCGGGCGCCACCGGATAGAGGTTGAGCAGAAAGGGTGGCGGGCTGTGCGCGGGTTCGGTGAGATTCGCGAGCTGGTCGCAGGTCGTCTGCCATCCGTGCCAGTCGCCCCGGTCACGCTCGGCCTTGGCGAGCGCCAGCAGGCTCGGCAGGTGATCCGCGGCGAGGGCGATCACCTTGCGATGGCTGGCCTCGGCGCGTTCGGCATGGCCGAGATCGGCCCGTGCCTGGGCAAGGTTGAAGTGGGCGATGGGGCTGTCGGGCGCGATCTGGCAGGCGCGCTCGAGCAAGGGGATGCTGCGAGCGGTCTCCAGCGTGATCTGGTAGAGACCGGCCAGATCGATCAATGCGACGAACTCGTCGGGACGAAGCTCGAGCGCCTTCAGGTAGCACGCAATGGCCGCTGGAAACTGGCCGAGCAGGCGCCTGGCCCGTGCCAGACCGAGCCAGGCGTCCGCGAGATCCGGAGCGCTCTCCACCGCGCGCCGATAGTGCTCGGCGGCCCGTTCGAGATTCTCGTCCTCGAGCAGCAGCTTCCCCAGGTTGTAGTGCGCCTTGGCGTAGTCCGGTGCGAGCTCGATCGCGCGCTTGTAGGCACGCCTCGCTTTGCGGCGCTGACCGTTCCGTTCGAGGGCGATACCGAAATTATTGTGTACGTTCGGTTTGTCGCCGAGTGACTGGAGGGCACGTGCAATGAGTGAAACTGCCTGTCGATGGTCACCCTGGTGGTTGACGACGACGCCGAGCAAGTGGAGTGCGTGCGGATGCCCGGGCACGCTTCGCAAGACCTGGCGAAAGATCCGCGCTGCCTCACCGGAATTGCCTCGCTTTTGTGCCGCAATACCGGCTTTCAGCAAGGGTTTGGGGTCGGCTAGCATGTTCGAGATCGTGCAGTCCCGTGGTGGTTGTTGCGGCTCTGGTTGGCGGCGACTGTAGCACCGAATGGTCTGGGATCCGCTGCAGAGATCGATCCGCGGAGGTGTGCGATAACGCGTCGAGCCGATTTGGCAACCGCTCTCGTTGAAGCACCGGGGGGGCTCCACGTTGCACGATAGCGACAGTCGGTCGGTCGTCCTCGACGTAAGCACGCTTGCGCTGGTGGAGCAAGATTGTTGAGACTCTTTCGGTGCGGTTCGCGCCTCTAGAAGGAGAATTCATTGATTGAGCTGTGCGGTCCGGAGCTTTGCGGATCGAGCACAGTCTCGTGAGCATGGATCTTCCTCGAGGAGAGTGAAATGAGTGAGCGGCGTGCGTTGCAGGCTTTGGTTCGTGGAGAGCTGGCGCTCTCGTCGCCCAATCGGCGTCGTGCTCGCGTGAGCCGACGCGCGTTTCCTGCCTTGGCCTTCGTAGCGTGGTGCCTGGGAAGCAGTGGATTGACCGCCCAGGTTGCGCCCTACCGACAGGAGCTCATTCCCGGGCTCTCTTCGATCCAGACCCGATCAAATGCCAGACCGACGCTGCTGGACATCGATGGTGATGGCGACCTCGATGTGGTGTCCAGTGGACGCGCCGGCAAGATGACTGTATTCGAGAATACCGGAAGCTCGAACGTACCTGCATTTGTCGAGCGCATTGGGTCGGGAGACCCTTTCGGCGGCGGCGCCCCGATCGTCGCAGCTAGTCCGGCGCTCGCGGATCTCGACGGTGACGATGATCTCGATATGGTGGCGGGCAGCTTCCAAGGGCCACCTCGCATGTTCGAGAACACGGGAAGCTCGGCGTTTCCTTCGTTCGTCGAACAGACCGGAGGTGCGAATCCCTTCGCGGTTGTCGGTTCCCCGTTCCGAAGCTTCACGACGTTGGTGGATCTCGATGATGACGACGACCTCGATGCAGTGGTCGGAAGGGTGGATGGCGACCTACTTCTCCTCGAGAATACAGGTGGCACAAGCACCCCCACTTTCGAAGTGAGGCTCGGAACCGACAATCCTTTCGACGGCTTCGATGTCGGTGAGAACGCGACGCCAGAGCTCGTGGACCTCGATGGAGACGAGGATCTCGACCTGGTCGCTGGAGAGCGCACCGGTGGCCTTTTCGCGTTCGAAAATACGGGCAGCCCGATGGTGCCCGTATTTGTCGAGCAGACGGGTGCCACGAATCCGTTCGTGGGTATCGACGTCGGCTTCGAGAGCGAGCCAGCGTTGGGTGATCTCGATGGCGACGGCGATTTCGATCTGGTCACGGGTGATGCCTTCGGAAGCCTGCGGTTGTTCGAGAACACGGGCAGCTCGGGTGATCCTACATTCGTCGAGGAAGTGGTTGCCGCGAGCCCTTTCGGGGGCACGAGTGTCGGCGAGAACAGCAAAATGGTGCTTGTCGATCTCGACGGTGATGGCGACCTCGATGTCGTAGCCGGCGCGCGCTCGGGGGAGCTGTTCACGTTCGAGAACACCGGCACTTCGCACGCGCCGGCTTTCGCCGAGCAAGTCGGGAGCGATAATCCTTTCGATGGGCTCGATGTCGGCTTCTACAGCGATCCGGCGCTGGCTGACCTCGACAGTGACGGCGACCTCGACGCAATCGTCGGGGAACGCTATGGCGCCCTGCTCCTCTTCGAGAACACCGGGGACTCGAACGCGCCGGCCTTCGTCGAGCAGGGCGGGACCGACAATCCTCTCCTCGGCGTCGATGTCGGCAATCTTGCCAGCCCCGCGCTGGTCGATCTCGATGACGACGGGGACGCGGACGCCGTGATCGGCGACTCGTACGGCATTCTGCGGTATTTCGAGAATACCGGCGGCGCCCGCATGCCGATCTTCGTCGAACAAACCGGCGCTGCCAATCCTTTCGACAACGTCAACAACAGCGCGGCGAACAGCTACCTCGTTCCCGCGTTTGCGGATGTCGATGGTGATGGTGACTTCGATGTCATCCAAGGGAATCTCGGCGGTGCCTTTCGCTTCTACCGGAACACCGGCAGCCCGACCGCTCCGGCGTTTCGGCAACGGACCGGGAGCGCCAACCCCTTCGACGAGACCTTTGTCGAAGGTTTTGCGGCGCCGTCCTTGGGTGATCTCGACGGCGATGGTGACCTCGATCTGCTTTCCGGTGACGCACAGGGGCGAGTCATATTCTTCCGCCTGTTGAACCGGATTTTCAGCGACAGCTTCGAGCGCGGCGATACGTCGGGATGGTCGGGCACCGTGCCCCAATAGGCGCTATTGCCCTTGGCGACACGCCTCTTCGATGACGCACAGCCTTGCCGCGGCGGAGGCTGGGCGCCAGGTATGGCGGATGCGTGTCGGGGCGACACCACTCCCGTGCCGCCATGCCGCCATGCCGGCATTCGGCAATCAGCACATTCAGCCGGCTCGAGCGGTGATCTGGCCATGCCATCTAGGCGACGGTTCGGAAGCGGCTGGCTGCCAGCTTTTGTCGAGTTACTGGGAGGGTGCCTTCTCGACGTTGCGGCGGGAGAACGCTTGGGTACAGTGGCGTTCATGTCTCGCGAGACATAGCGCTCTCTGCGACGGACGTCGAGTACGGCGCGGTCGTGCCTCGGCGACACCGTGGAGTTGACAAGTATGCTCTGGTGGCATATCTTGTTCCCGTTCTCTCCCTCGAGTAGTCGGCAAATTGGCATGGCTACTTGGTGAGGCAGGGAATCCGGGAGGCACTATGGTCCGGCATGACGAATTGTGCACGTTGGTACGTGGTGAGCTGGGCCTGCGGTCGGAAGCTCGCCGGCATCACCGATTGCAAACGGGCGCACTCTCGGCCATGGTTGTGTTGTGGGGTCTGGGTAGCGGTCCGGCGCAAGCCCAGGCGCCCTACCAGCAGGAGCACCTGCCTGGATTCTCCTCGCTACTCGTCGGCCAGAGGAGCCTGCCATCGGTAGGCGATCTCGATGGCGACGGTGACTTCGATGTCGTGGTCGGCGAGCGGTACGGGGGGCTGAGTCTGTTCGAGAATGCGGGCAGCTCGCGCGTGCCGGCCTTTGAGGTTCCGCTCGGCTCGGCGAATCCATTTGGAGGGATCGACGTCGGCTACCAGAGTATCCCGGCGCTGGTCGACCTCGACTCCGATGGCGACCTGGACGCAGTGGTCGGGGCGGGCTATCTCAATCTCCGTACCTTTGAGAACACGGGCACGTCGAACGCGCCAGCCTTCGTTGCGCGGACCGGGACCGCGAATCCCTTTGCTGTGGCCGGTATCAGCACGGGCGAGTACAGCAGCCCCGCACTCGCCGACCTCGATGGCGATGGCGACTTCGACGCGGCGGTCGGCGAGTGGGGCGGCACGGTTCTGATGTTCGAGAACACCGGAAACCCTTATGTTCCGGCCTTCGAGGAACGAACGGGAACAGCGAACCCATTTGATGGTTTCGACTTCGGCTCATCAGCTTTTCCGGAGTTGGTGGACCTCGACGGCGACGGCGACCTCGATGCTGTGATCGGCGGGTCGCCAGGCCGGCTACGGACCTTCGAGAATGTCGGAAGCACGATGCATCCGCGCTTCGTGGAGCAGACGGGCGCGGCCAATCCCTTCGAGGTACTGGGCATTCGAGGTGCGAATCGTGCTGATTTCGCAGACGTCGACGACGACGGCGACCTGGACGCCCTCGTGGGTGGTTTCTTGGGAAGCCTGAGGCTGCTGGAAAACACTGGGAGCACGAGCGAGCCGGCGTTTGTTGAGCGGTTGGGAAGTGCGAGTCCATTCGGTGGAAGCCGCATCGATAGTGATCGTCACCCACATCTCGTGGACCTCGACGGCGACAGTGATTTCGATGTGGTGTCGGGCGACAGCAGCGGGCGCTTGAGCGTGTTCGAGAATACGGGCAGCCCGCAGACCCCAGCCTTCGGGGAAATGCCGCAAACGGCGGGGCCGTTCGATGGCTTCGATCTCGGCATCCTGAGCACACCGTCGATGGTCGATCTCGATGGAGACGGCGATTCAGATGCGGTGGTCGGAGTGGGCGTTGGTGGCTTGAAGGTTCTCGAGAATACGGGCAGCACGCGCGCACCCGCGTTCAGCGAGCTGGTTGGAAGCGCGAATCCGTTGGACGGGATCTTCGCTGGCTACCTCGCCAGTCCTTCGTTGGCGGACATCGATGGCGATGGTGATGTCGATGTGGTGACCGGCGAGGAGTACGGTCGCTTGCTCCTCTTCGAGAATACCGGCAGCTCAGCGGTGCCGGCGTTTGTCGGGCACTCCGGTTCGTCGAACCCTTTTGACGGCATTGATGTTGGAGATCAGAGTCATCCGGAGCTGTCGGATCTCGATGGCGACGGCGATCTGGACCTGGTGGTCGGCCAAGACTACGGACAGATCTTCGCGTTCGAGAATGAGGGCAGCGCGACCGCGCCGTCCTTCGTACGCCTGACCGGCGATGCAAATCCCTTCGCGGGGTTCCGGCTCGACAGCACTGCTGCCACGTTTGCCGATCTCGACGACGATGGTGATCTCGATGTTCTGCTCGGCGAAGACTTTGGGCGCATCGTCTTCCTTCGCTCGCTGCACCGCATCTTCGCGGACGGATTCGAGGGCGGCGACACCTCATCTTGGTCGAAGAGCGTTCCCTAGGATGATTCGATCGCGGGCACCGGCGTCGCAGCGCGAGCTGGTTTGATTGATGTGATCGTTCAGGGTGACGGCGAAGCGTCGTTGCGCGCGACCATGGCCTTCCATGTGGCATAGGTCATGGCACAAGCAGCCGTGATTGCTGCGGTGCCGAACGCGAACCAGCCGGCGATTCGCAACCAGGCGAGCCGCGTGGCTTCGATCCCCAGCTCGCTGAACGCCAGCGGGCCGACCGCCACCAGGCCGACGGCAAAGCCGCCCACCGCATAGCTGCCGAGCGCCAAGCCGCCCATCGCCATTAGCAGGCCAATTGCGATGCCGGCAAAGCTGATCAGTCCGAAGCTGATGCCACCGAGGGCGATGCCGCCGAACGAGAAGGCACCCAGGGCAACAGCGCCGATGGCGATATCGCCGATCGCGATCCATCCTCGCGCCAGGCGCATGGTCTTGCCCTCGCCGTCCAGGCTGAGTGCAATGTCGACCAGGGGCACGCCAAGGACGGACTTCGAGGAGCGATAGGCAAAGCCAGGGCGGGGTTTCGGCGCGGGTCGGGGTGCTGCGCTGGCGTCCTGAGAAGGTTCGGCTCGCGCAGGATCCGGCGCTCGCTCTGGTCCGCCAGCCGGCATTCCGTCAGCACTGGCGCGCGAAAGCGTCTCGACATCCGAGCGCAAGGCGCGTGCCTGCTGGTAGCGAAGGGATGGTTCCTTTTCGAGGGTTCGCAGAACCACCTCATCGAGACGAACATCGATCGCGACCCGCTCGGAGGGAGGGGGAAACCGCCCCACCGGCAGCTCCCCGGTCAGCAACTCGTAGAACACGACCCCGAGGGCGAAGATGTCAGCGCGGTGGTCGACATGCTCAGGCTTCTCGATCTGCTCCGGGGCCATGTAGTGCGGCGTGCCGACGACCTGTCGGGTCCGGGTCAGGCGGGGCTCGTCGCCGCCGATGAGCTTGGCCAGACCGAAGTCCGCGATCTTGACCGTGCCGTCTCGGTCCACCAGGATGTTCTCGGGCTTGATGTCGCGATGCACGATGCCTCGGTCGTGCGCGTACTGCAGGGCCTCGCAGATGCAGGTCACCGTGGACAAAGCCTCGCCCGGCGCGAGGCCGCC
>CALFAM010000310.1 GCA_937948815.1 uncultured bacterium | reverse complement strand
GACGATCACCGAGAAGTCCATCGGTTGACACGTGGTCATGGGCTGTCGGACCGCTCCGAAAATGAATCGCAGCTCGCCGGCGTCGTCGCTGTCACCGCTACCGTAGGGGCCGATGCCGCCCGAGCGCAGGTCGATGCGCGGCACGATCGCCATCAGCCGAAAGGGCGCCTTCTCGAGATCGAGGGCGCCACCACCGCTGTCGTCACGCCACTGGTCGATCAGCTGATCCGCACCAAAGCCAACATCCTGGACCGTGAAGCCGTTGGTCAGCGACGAGGTCTGATCCTCGGTGTAGAGGGTGATCCAGTGCTCCACGAAAGCGCTCGGATCTTGCCCGCCGGCCAGCCCGGTCATGATGTGCTTGAAGGTCCAGGGCCCATCCGGGTTGCCCTGTTGGGTACACGGATTCCAGGTCCGTGTCGGGTCGTTGATCGCCGGATTGGTGTAGTGATCGATGTCAGCCGGGAAAAGGGTATAGATGACGAGATCGAAGAACTCTTCGTCGAACGCCGGGTTGAAGACGGTTCCGACGCTGAGCGGTTCGAGCGCGACCTTGATGCCGCGACGAAAACGATCGAAGTCGAAGCGGCGACGCACTTCATGGCCCACCAACTCACGGCCCTCGAAGACCGGCAAGCGACCGAGCCGCCCCCCTCGTTCGAGCTTCAGCTCCAGCTCGGCACGCGCGAAGATCTCGGCCAACGGTAAGGCGATGTCAAACGTGAACTCGCGGTCACGCGCCCGGGCATCACCGCCCTGGCCATCATCGCGCAGAAAATGACTGAAACGCCCCGCAGTGATGCGTGCGAACGTCGTCTGGCCCGTAGCCTGGGCCAGCTCCTTGAGCCCTTCCGGGTCGAGACTGGCGGTGACCCGCACGTTGTTGCCCTGGGCGTCCGGCACCGACAGCATTTGAATGGCGACGTGCTCCGCTGTCGGGAAGAAAGGTTTCAAGTCGAATACGGCTGGCAGCGCGGCCTTGGTGTTGGGCGTCGGTACGTTGGCGGCCGACGTTGTGGCAGTCGGCACCGGCGTGGCCGAGGCACTCGACGCCAGCAGCGTCAAGACGATTGGGGACGCAGCGGCGACAATTTTTCGAAGCATGGCGAGTCTCTCCTCTTTTCTCGCAGCAGCCACCGGACTCGAAAGCGAGCCCAGGGATGCCATTGGAATTCATGAGAGAAGAACGGAAACCAGGTTCGAATCTGATCAACACGGCTATCGGACCAACACGGCGATCGGACCAAGAAGGCGATCGGATCACCTGCACGGTCACGGCGTCAGCGACCGTCCGGAGCATCATGGGCTCGGCCAGGAGAGAGCTTCACGTTCCCCCTCTGGACCGGGAGACCGTCAGCAATGCGAGCGTAGTGCTCTGGGGTCAGTTCCATGCTGGAAGTCTGCAGCATGGAACTGAATTGGCATTAACACGCCCTAGTCCGCCACGCGCATTGCACGACCCGCGTGGATCAACGGATCCGGGGCGGGTCGTGCACTTCCGCTACAGCTCGACCAGCGTCCCGTTCCAGGTGTTGACGATCTTGCCGCGCTCGTTGACCGCGTAGACCTTGGTGGGCGACGCGGCGATCGAGCCCGGCTGGACCTTGCCCGCCCAGTTGCCCGACCAAGGCGACAGCACGAAGCTGGCCGACCAGCCACCGCCACCGCTGGTCCACACGAAACGAACCATGCGGTCTTGGTTGTCGACCCCGTACAGCTCCGCGTCCTGCAGCTCGACCAACGAGCCGGGGACGATGGTCAGGCCGTCCTGGCCTTGGAGCGAGACCACCGTCTCGTTCCAGGTCGTCACGACCTTGTTGTTTTCGTTGACGCCAAAGACGCGACTGTCACCGCAGGCCAGGGAATTGGGGTGGATCTTGCCGCCCCAGTTGCCCGCCCACGGCGACCGAAGGGTGGTCGTGGTCCAACTACCACCATCGAATCGCATGCGAACCAGCTCGTCCAAGACGTTGACAGCGTACATCTCGTTCTCGTCGATCGCGCACAGGGACCCAGGCACGATCGTCGGGACCGGTGAGCCACTTCCTTGGCCCGGGACCAAGGCCAGCGAAGGGGTCTGCCAAACGTAGTCACTGGAGTCCGAGAACACCACGCGTCCCGCAGTGTTGACCGCGAAGATGCGGCCCCAACCGCCGCTCATCTCGGTCGAGATCAGCGAGCCTGGTGCGAGGGCGCCGACACCGGAACCCACCGCGATGGACTGCCAGTTGAAATTCAGTGGATTGGTGGTGCCGTCGACGAAATGCAAGAGGATCGGATCACCCTCCACGTCGATCGCGTAGAGCCCGCTTCCCGGTCCCCACACCCCGCGCATGTTGTAGCCCCAGACCATCGAGCCCGTGTCGATGAGCGGTCGGTCTGTGCGGTACTCGAGCTCCTCGAATTCGATTTGGCCGAAGTCGTTGATGAACGTACCCATGGCACGGCCACCGCTGACCGCGAACGCACGACTGGTGGCGGGGTCGACGACGATTTCACTCTCGACGCTCTCGCCGTTGTAGGTGTAGACCTCGTTGAAGTTCCACTTCGTGTGTTTCCAGAACGCCCGTCCGAGCCGGCCGCTCGTATTGTTGTGATAGAGCCCCATCGCCGGGCTCCAAACCAAGGAGTTCTTGTCCACCCCGGGGCGGCCTTCCTGCCGGTGGTAGACGTTGACCCGCGGCACGTAGATCCAATCGTCCTGCCACGGGAAGGGGCCGAAGACGATCGTGGGCGTGCCGGTTTCCTTGAAGATCTCCTCGACCTGGTCGACGTTCAGGTTGGGCTTGTACTCACTCAGGACGGCCCAGGCGCCCGCCATGTGCGGCGCCGCCGCCGACGTGCCCTGGAAGTCTTGGTACGAGTCGCCCAGCCCCGAGGTCTCGATCCCGACCCCGGGAGCGAAGAAGTCGAGGAAATCGGGGAACGCGCGATTCGAAAAGTCCGCCGGCTTGTCGTCTGCCTTCACCGCGCCCACGCTAATCGCGGCCTCGATGCAGGCCGGGAATCCCATGCCGTCGTAGATCATCTCGTTGCCAGACGACACGACCACGGCGACGTTGGCCGCGCGCAACCCTTCGACCGCGGCGGTGGTCGCCGGACTGGTGTTGTCGCAAAAGGTCTCGAAGTTGCCGCCCCCCAAGCTCATGTTGACCGCAACCAGCTCAGGCTGCGTGGAGTTGCGGAGCGTCAGCAGACGATCGAGTGACGCGGTCAGATCGGCGGTCGCGAACACGGCGCATGGCGCGCTGGAAGACGTGCAGAGTGCCGGGTCGTCCTCACGATGCCCCGCCTGCACTGCGATCAGATTGGCGTCGGGAGCGACGCCGCGTCGGTCGCCGGACTGGCCGAGGATGACCCCGGCCACCAAGGTGCCGTGATTGCAGTTCGCGAGTCCGGTGCAGTTGACGCCGGATCCGGCACCGAGCTGCATCGCTTGCCCGTTGGGGCACAGGGAGTCGCTACCGGACACGGAGAAGCACATCTCGTCGACGACCTTGCCGGCCAAGAAGCTATGCGTCGTCTCGACGCCGGTATCGATCACGGCCACCGTCGTGCCCGCGCCCGTGTGTCCGGCGTTCCAGGATCGATTCGCCCGAATCTGGACCGTGCTGTCCGCCAAGTGGGTGTTCAAGACGAGGTCTTCCTCGACGTGGCTGACGTCACACGACGTCTTGAGCTTGCGCAGGCCGATGGCGTCGACATGCATCGAGACGTAAGGCAGGTTCTCCAGGCGTCCGACCTCTTCGACCCGCGCGCCAGCCGACTGAAGCGACGAGAGCAGTGCCTGCTGCGCGGACGCGATCTCGGGGCGGAGATCGAAGGGTACGGCAGCGGCGCCGGCCGCCTTGGCCACCACGCCACCGTCACCGAGCATCAGGCCCACGATGATCGGCGCGAAACCCTCGCTCTGCGCCTTGAACGCCAGCTTGTCGTAGGACGAGTTGGTGAAGATCGGTCGGCAGTCGATCGGGCGCTGCACGACGATCGGATCGCCCACCACGATCTTGGTCTCACCCCACTGCGCCGTCAGTCGGTAGGTCGTGTAGTCGGCTGACCGATCGGGGCGGGCATCGACTACCGCGTAGTCGAGCGCTCGGGCCGAGTCACCCGCGCCCCACGCGTCGGCCACTGCGGTCCACGATTGGCCGTCCACGGACGCTTCGACCACGAAACCGTCGACCGACTTCTCGGAATGCGTACGCCACGTCACGGCGACCACGTCGCCGTCCCAGGCCACGTCGAACGCGGCCAGTTTTACCACGGGGCCGGAGGGGCTACCGGGCGTCGCGAAGACGGATGGCAGAATCAAAGTTGCGACAGACAACGCGGCCACGGTGGTAGCCACGCGAAGTGCTCGGGAGGCGCGCGCCCACGCGCGCAGACGGAACATCTGGAATCTCATTCACCATCTCCTGTCGAGGGCGCGTTGGACGCCCTCGGGTTGATGCCCCGCCTGGCAGGGCCGTTTCGTGAAGGGTTTCGAGGTAGGACGGCCTACTCGGACCTCGGCAGGCCCGGCATCGAACGAGCTGTCAAGGGCGAGGTAGCGCCGGAGACCGGATGGCGACGCCTGCCGCCGGCGGCAAGAAGGGAGTGGGCACGAACGCAGCCGACAGCACGGCCTTGCCGAGCAGAGTCAGAACGATCGAACACGAAACCAGGACGGGTTTTGACAACATGCCGTTTCTCTCCTCGGTGACCCCCGTCGCGCGCGGATGCGTGCCCGGTAGGTTGATGTATGAGAGAGAACGGAAACTGCGTCGCGATCTGATCAGGCTGCCGGAATCAATCGGCTCGTAGAGGCCTCGACCCACATCCAAAGCACCAAGCCACCGCGCGCGGTCCAGGCGACGGTGCGGATCCAGTTGCTGCGCACCAGGCGCCGAATCACCGCCTCGTCGCGCCCCGCGCTCAAGAGGCGGTGACACGGCACCTGGAGGAATGCAGTCGACAGCCAGATCACCGCGAGAAGCGCCACGCCGACCACGGCCAACCCACGCGAGATGCCGGGCGGTGGGGCGAGGGCCAGCACCAAGGCCGTCCCGGCCTCGACCAGCATGAGCGGCATCACCACCCACCCCGTCCGCCGCTGGTGCGCTTCCGCGAAGACGGTGAAGCGCCGTTCCGTGGCGAGCGCGAAGAGCGGGTAATGCACGACCTGTACGAACCAAATCAGGCCGACCATGGTCAAGGTCGCCGCCGCGTGTGCTGCCAACAGCACTACGCCCGAGCCTCTTTCCAGTACACGCTAGGCGATGCAGTCATGCCTTCGGTTCCCGATTGGCGCGATCATCGCGTTCACGAGGCGGTTCCGGGGAACCTTCGGTGGCTGGTTCGACGTGCGGTGACTCGGCCAAGCCGCCGGCAACCGCCTGCTCGCCAATCCGGCGCAACATTCCACGGAAGACCAGCGCGTGAATGGGGTAGATGCCGTACCAGTAGATCAACCCACCCAGGCCGGCAGAGTCGAAGATGGCGGTCTGCCGAATCGTCGCCCCGTCACCGTGACCCCGTACCTTGAACTCCAGCCAGGCCCGCCCCGGAACCTTCATCTCGGCGACCAGTCGAAGGTACTCGTGCGGCCGAATTTCTTCGACACGCCACCAATCGACCGTGTCACCGACGCGCAGATCCACGGGATGGCGCCGGCCGCGGCGCATGCCGACACCCCCAACCAACAGGTCGACCATGCCACGCAGCCGCCAGAGCCAGTTGGCGAAGTACCAGCCCGTCGGGCCACCGATTCGCGCGACCGGACGAAATGCGAACCGGGGCGACACCGCAACGTCGATGCTGCGGGAGTCGACCAGCCGGCTTCCGACCCGTTCACCGCCGAAGGCTGGCTCGCGCCCGGCGGAAGAGAGAGCGTCGGACCAGCGGGTCGTCGCAAGTTCCTTGTCTTCGTTCCGCAGCGCCTCGACGAGTGCCTGTCGACACGAGCGAGGAACGATGTCGAAGGTATCGAGCGCGCTGCGATCACGCACGACGGTCGGGTGACAGATGCTCTCGACGAGCTTGCGGCCGACACGCGCGTAAAGAGGTGTGACCAGACCCAACCAGAGACTCGACAAGCCGGGCGTGAGCACCGGTACCGGAATCATCAGGCGACGCAGTCCACGCAACTCGGCGTAGGTTTTCATCATGGCGCCGTAGGAGAGCTGATCTGCGCCACCGATCTCGAAAACGCGGTCGCCCTCGATCTCGAGCGTCAGGGCTGCTGCCAGATAGGCCAGCAGGTCGGTCACCGCGATCGGTTGCGCGAGTACGTGAACCCAGCGGGGTGTCACCATCACCGGCAGACGTTCGACCAGCGCGCGCAGCATCTCGAACGACAGGCTGCCAGAGCCCAACACGACCGAGGCACGAAACTCGATGACGGGTGTGCCAGACTGCCGCAGGATCTCACCGACTTCGTGCCGGCTGCGCAGGTGAGGCGAAAGCACCTCCTGCTCGCTTCCCAAACCGCCCAGGTAGATGATGCGACGGACGCCCTGGCGCTCTGCCGCGCCGGCAAAATTCTCCGCCGCCTCGCGATCCGCGGCTTCGAAGTCCGCCCCCTTGCCCATCGAATGAACCAGGTAGTAGGCCACATCGACGCCGGCAAGCGCCCGGTCGAGACTCTGACGATCGAGCACATCGCCTCGAACGACCTCGACGTCGGCAGACACGCGAGACGCGAGGAAGTCGGGGTTTCGCGCCAGGCAGCGGACGCGGTGCCCAGCGGACCGCAAGGCGAGCAACAAGCGCCCACCGACGTATCCGGTGGCTCCCGTGAGCAGAATCAGCGGCTCCGACATGGCTCAGCCGTGCGTGGGTGGACCGAGACCGGCGGTTGGTGAGCCTGTCGATTCCCTGGACACCAGCTCGAGCACACGCGCGGCTGCAGCGCGGCCGGAGAGGAATGCGCCTTCGACCCGCGGCCCGCCGCACCAGTCGCCGCACAGGACCAGCCCGAGCGCCGCGTCGGCGAGGCAGACCTCGGGAACAGGCGCGGTGGGCAGGGCGTAGCGCCACCGGTGGGCAACGCAGTGCGCCGCTGTGCGCGCCGCCACGCCCGCCGGAGCGAGCGCTCGCCAGAACGCGTCGAGAAGCTGCCGCGCGGCCTGCTCGGGCGCGTCCTCTACGTGCTCGCTCGACCAACTCGGCGAGCCGTGGAGCACCCACGATTCCTGGTCCGGGCGCCCGGGCTTTGATCCATTGCGCGCCACCCAGCTCAGCGGGGAGCCATGAACGAACGCACCATCGAACGGCACCGGCAGGCGCTCCTCGAAGCTCACCATCACCGCCCAGCACGGTGCCATCGGAGTGTCCGCGACACGTGCCGACCAGGTGGGGGCGGCGGACGCCAAAAGGGCGGCGGTCTGCGCGGGCGGCGCTGACACCACCACGACATCGTGCACACCGAGATCGTCCCCGGCTTCGGAACGTAGCCGCCACTGATCTCCTTCGCGGGCGAACGGCGCAACGCGGGTCGCGAGGTCGATGTCGAGGTCGGCTGCAAGATGCTTGCAGATCGCGCTCATGCCCGGAACACCGACGAAACGTTCGACCGGCCGACCCTTGCGCTCCCCATCGTCCCCGAGGGTTGCCCTGTTCTCGAGGGTGGTGATCGTCCCGGGCCATGCCGCGACCACACCTTCGGCCACCCATGCTTTGACTGCGTCGGCAAACTCGGGCGCGCGCGCCGTGAAGTATTGCGCACCGTGGTCGTAGCGAAGATCGTCGGCACGACGCGTCGACATCCTGCCCCCAACCCCGCGCGCCTTGTCGAAGACCTTCACCCCGTGTCCGTTCTCGACCAACGCACGGGCACAGGCGAGGCCCGACAGGCCCGCCCCCACGACGACGATGGACGGTGTTGCGGAACCGTTCAAGCCTTGGCCCGCGCCTTGAGGGTCGCCAGACCGCCGTCCGCGCCCCAGATCTGTCCGGTCACCCAATCGCTTTCAGGACCCAGCAACCAGTCGATCAAGGCCGCGATCTCCTCGGGTTTGCCAACCCGACCGAGCGGATGAAGCGCGAGTGACGCACGGAGCGCTTGTGGGCTCGAGACGATCCGCTGGCTCATGGCCGAATCGACCAGACCGGGCGCGACCGCATTGAAGCGAATGCCCGCCGGGGCGTAGCTGGCTGCCGCCGAGCGCACCAAGCCCTCGACCCCAGCCTTGGCCGCGGCGATCGCCTCGTGGTTGGGAAGCCCGATCGACGCCGCCGCCGACGACACCAACACCACCGAGCCGCCCGTGCGACGCAAGGCGCGCGCGGCGCTGCGGACGGTTGCAAAGGCGGAATAGAGGTTGGTCGCGATGGTCTCCTCGAGCTCGGTCGCAGAGGTCAGATGGGCGGGCTTGAGCAGGATCGAGCCCACGCAATTCGCGACCCCAGTCATGACACCCGGAAGCCGCCCCGCCTCGTCGAAAACCTCGGCGACCTGCTCGAAGTCGCGCGCGTCGACCTGAAAGGGCACACCGGCGATCTCGTCAGCCAGAGCTTCCAGGGCATCGAGCCGTCGTCCGGCCACCACGACGCGCCCACCGCGCGCCGCCAGTCGCCGCGACAGGGCTGAACCCACAGCGCCCGTCGCGCCAAGAACCAGGTAGATCGGTGTGGTGTCAGCATCGTTCATCAGTGCGGACCTCGGCCATGGGAAGTTGTTCGGGAGCGTACCGTCATCGGACGTCTCAAGCATTCGCTTGGTGATCACGCTCGGATGTAGACGCCTACCCCATGGTCACCCGGCCAGCAGGAACCGAGAAAACCGGTGTACAGTCTCGCCCAGATACGCTGCGCAGTCACTCATCCTTCGCCGTACCGGGGGTGCCTTCATGGTTTCGATCCTGCCGCTGCCTGTTCGCCATTTCCATGCCTTGTTGGCCACCTGGCTGTTCATGGCACTGATCGCGATACCGCCTGCTGCTTGGAGCCAGGCAGCGCCCTCCGCCGGCACCTACCAAAGTCTGGTGAAGCTGTTCGAAGACTGGCGTGCGTTCGAGGATGCCATCTCATCCGAAGGCGGCACGGTCGATGGCAGCACGGTCGATGGGGTCCCGGACTACACGGCAGCGACGATGGCCCGCAAGCTCACGGAGCTTCGTGCGTTCCAGGACCGGCTCGAGGCCATCGACCCCAGCGGCTGGTCGATCGCGCAACAAGTCGACCATCACCTCGTGCGCGCCGAGATGAATGGGCTCGAATTCAACATCCGCGTGCTACGCCCCTGGGCGCGAGATCCCGCGTTCTATGCCTCGGTGTGGACGTACCAGAGCGATACGCCAGCCCACGAGGGTCCCACACACCACGCGCTGGTCGAGCTGTGGCAGTACGACTTCCCCCTCGATGATCACGCTGCCACCAAGCTCACCGCCGAGCTGCGCACCATTCCACCCTTGATCGCCCAGGCACGCGAAAACCTGGTCGGCAACGCGCGTGAGCTGTGGCTGGCGGGCATCGGCAACATCCGTGACCAGGCACAGGCCCTCGACGACCTCGCAAAGCAGCTGAGCGGCGATCCGAGAGGCGGCGATCGACCGGCCCTGCGGCGGGCCATCGACGAAGCACGAACCGCCAGCCTGTCCCTGGTCGACTGGCTCGAGCAGCAGGCACCGACCAAGACCGAGCCATCGGGAATCGGCAGAGAGAACTACACCTGGTACCTCCGCAACGTGCACCTGGTGCCGCTCTCGTGGGAGGAGGAAGTGAGCTTGCTCAAGCGCGAGCTCGACCGCGCCCACGCCTCGCTTCGCCTCGAAGAGCACCGCAACCGCAAGCTGCCACAGCTGGTGGCGATCGCCACCCCGGAGGAATACGACCGCCGCGCCAACGAGGCGGTCACGCGCTACCTCGCCTTCCTCGGCGAGCAGGACATCCTGCCAATCCTTCCCTACATGGACCCGGCGCTCCGTGCCCGCATCGGTAGCTTCGTGCCGGAGGAAAGCCGCAACTTCTTCCGCACCGCCATCCACTTCGAGCCGATGACGCTCTGGACCCACTTCTACCACTGGTGGGATCTCGCCCGCATGGAGGAAGATCCGCATCCGAGCCTCATCCGACGCGGCCCCTTGCTTTACAACATCTTCGACAGCCGCGCCGAGGGCATGGCCACAGGGGTCGAGGAGATGATGATGCATGCCGGGCTCTACGACGACAATCCGCGGGTACGCGAGATCGTCTGGATCATGCTCGCCCAGCGCGCCGCGCGCGGCCTCGGCTCGCTCTATGTCCACGCCAACGAGATGACGATGAAGGAGGCCCGCGATTTCCACGTCGCCTGGACGCCACGCGGCTGGATGCGCGAAGACCTCGACCTGCTCGGGTTCGAGCAGCAGCTCTACCTTCGCCAGCCGGGCTATGGAACGAGCTACATCTCCGGGAAATACCTGATCGAACGCCTGCTCGCCGAGCGCAGCCGTCAGCTGGGCGAAGACTTCACCCTTTCCGGCTTCTTCGAAGAAGTCGACGATCTGGGCGTCATTCCGGTTTCCCTGCTCCGCTGGCAGCTCACCGGCTACGACGACGAGATGCGCGAACTTGCCGCGACCGCGTCGCCCCTACCCTGACACGGGCTTCCGGAGAGTCCACGTTTGGGTGCCGTATACTGCATCCGTGATCGACTGGAAACGCTGGATTCCACTGGCCCCTGTGGGCGGCTTGGTGGCGGTGCATGTCTTGTATCGGCGGCTCTACGAGCTGACCGGCATTGGTTCGGTTCCCTTGGAGGTACCACCCGCCGGCTGGCGTGCGCTGCCGGGGCCGGAAGCAGCGGTCGCCGACATGGGCGCGCGTCTGACCTGGGGATTTGCCGCCCTGACCTTCCTCCTGGCCTTCGTCGTCGCGCTGGCCCTCTGTCTCTACGTGGCCAGCCGGGCCGCCACCGGCACGACCCGCATCGTGCTGCTGAGCCTGGCGCTTGTCGGCGCCGCCGCGGGCATCTACACCGGCCTGGCGGGCAATCCCCTGACCCTGCCTCAGGTGGCGGACGATCTGGCGGTCGGCTTCACCAAGATGTCGATCGCCAAGGGTGAGCGCCTGCTCCATCTCTTCAACGGCATCGCCATGGCCGCGGCTGCCCTGATCACGGTCGCTGCCGCGTCGACCCTCGTCCAACCAACCGAGCCCGACGCCACGACGCTCCGCCTGCAAGCGCGCCGGCTTCGCCATGTGCTCTATGCCGGCACCGCGGTGCTGATCGCCGGCAGCACGACGGCCGCCACCATGCATCGCTTGCCGATCGCGTACCTCAATGAGCCGTGGTCACGCGCGTTCGAAACCTTTTCCCAGATCTCCGCGATTGCCGCGGGCACCTTGTGGACCTTCTTCTTGGTAGCGATCTACCTGCCGCCCGCGATGATCCTGCGATCCCGTTTCAACAACCTGGCCGAGGATGCGCTACCGCGTGCCAGCGAGCAGGAGCGCCGCCAGTGGATCAGTGACCACGGCCTCGATCTCTCGCCCGCCCAGCAGCTCAAGAGCCTGGTCGCCGTGCTCGGCCCGGTGCTGAGCAGCCTCCCCCTCGCCGGCTTCTTCGAATTCCTGAGCGGTTGATGACCACTGGTCGGAAGGATCGCGTGGCGGCCAGGAGCGTTCAAACGCCGGGCGACATTACCGAGGCGCTCGCCGCCTGGCAGGCGGGCGACGAAGGCGCGGCAGACGCGCTGGTCGAGCTGATCCGCCCGGAGCTCCATCAAATCGCGCGCGGCTTGCTATCGATGGAGCGGCAAGACCATACGCTTCAGCCGACCGCGCTGCTCCACGAGGCCTATCTGCGTTTGGCTGACCAGAAACGGATTCGATGGCAGGACCGGCACCAATTCTTCGCGGTCGCCGCGCGCATGGTCCAGCGCACCTTGGTCGACCATGCACGTCGCAGGCAAGCGCTCAAGCGTGGGGGCGATCGATTGCGCGTTCCGCTCGACGAGGTCGGCGACCTGGCGACCGAACGCCCCGAGTTGCTGATCGCGCTCGACAGCGCGCTCTCCGCCCTCGAACGGCGTGAACCGCAGCAGGCCACGATCGTGCGCAGCCGCTTCTTCGGCGGCCTCACCCACGAGCAGATCGCCGAGATCTTGGGTTGCTCTCGCACCACGGTCAAGCGCCAGTGGCGCATGGCCAAAGCATGGCTTTTTCGAGAGCTCAGCCAGACGGTCTGAGCACGACCGTGTCCTCCGACAAAACCTTTTCGACAACACGCTGGGCAGACGTTCAGAGCCTGCTCCACGACGCACTCGACCAGCCCCCTGAAGCGCGCGAGGCGTGGCTGGCAAGCTGCGAGGCGGACGGCACGCTGATCGTGGAGGTTCGCTCGCTCCTCGCGGCGGACGCTCAGGCCGAGCGGTTTCTCGAGGTCGATGCCCTCGGCGCCTGGCAGGAGATCGGCGGCGTGGCCCACGATGCGATCGCGCACGGTGCACCCCATGCTGTGCGGGCCGGCATACGCATCGGCCCGTTCGAGATCGTCCGGTTGCTCGGCCGCGGCGGTATGGGCCAGGTGTGGCTGGCCGTTCGCGCCGATGATGCGTTTCGCCAAGAGGTCGCGATCAAGGTGGCCGATCGCGCGGCAGCCGATGACAGCCTGCGCCGTCTTCACCGTGAGCGACAGATTCTCGCCGACCTTCACCATCCCAACATAGCGCGCCTTTATGACGGCGGCTCCTTGGCTTCGGGCTGGCCCTACCTGGTTATGGAGCACATCACCGGCCAGCCGATCGATCGCTGGGTGCAGGCGCGCCAACTTTCACTCCGGGCACGCCTGCACCTGTTCCGCAAGGTGCTCGCGGCGGTCGCCTATGCGCACCGGCATCTGATCGTCCATCTCGACCTCAAACCGGCCAACATCCTGGTCACCGCGCCCGGCGAGCCCAAGCTGCTCGACTTCGGCATTGCCAAACTGCTGGAGCCAGTCGACGCGCCCGGTCACAGCAACTTGGGTCACAGCAGTCAGACCCACAGTAACCCGGGTCAGACCACCCTGGGGCAGCGCCCCCTCTCCCCCGCCTACGCCAGCCCCGAGCAGCTTCGCGGGGAGCGTCTCACGGTGGCCAGCGATATTTACTCGCTCGGCGTGGTGCTGCGCCAACTCCTCACCGGCGCAGCACCGCAGCGAGCCGGTGAAGACGCCGCGAGCGCGGAGCCTTCGAGCCGTCGCGATCACCCTCGCCTACCCCGGGACCTCGAAGCGATCCTGCTCAAGGCCACGGTCGACTCGGCAGACCAGCGCTATGGTTCGGCAGAAGCTCTCGATCAAGATCTCGCCCGCTACCTCCAGGGCCAGCCGGTGCGCGCGCGGCAGGCCACCTGGCACTACCGGGCGACGCGGCTGGCACGCCGCCACTGGCTCGCGTTGGGCCTCGCCGGCGCGCTGTTCATCGCCGCGTTGAGCGGTGCGGCGGTCTTCTCGATCCAGGCGCGGCGCCTCGCCGGCGAGCGCGATCGCGCGGAGCTCGCCCGTGCCGAAGCCGAGGACGTTGGCACCTTCCTCGGTGAGCTGTTCAACCGCATCGAGCCGGGCGAGCTCGAGACCACGACCTTGTCGGTCCCCGACGTGCTCGATCGCGGCATCGCGGTGATGGAGCAGCACCCGCAGCGCCCAGCCGTCCGTGCCCGTCTGCTCGCCACCCTCGGCCGCACCTACCGTGTCTGGGGACGCTACGAGCCCGCGCGCAGCGCCCTCGACCAGGCCCTCGCACTCGAGATCGATCGCCTGGGCACCGACCATCCGGCAGTCGCCGAAGTGCGCAACGAGCTCGGCCGGCTCGATGTCGATCTCGGTGCCTACGAGGACGCGATCCACAAGCATCGCCAGGCGCTCGCCTCTCTCGAAGAGCACTTCGGCGCGCGCGACCTCCGTGTCGCCGAAACCTTGACCCTGTTGGGCGATGCCATGTTCGAAGCATCGCGGCCGGCGCAGGCCGCGCCGCTCCTTCACCGCGGCTGCGCCATTCGCGAACAGCAGCATGGTGCCGAGCATCCCGACACCGCCCGCTGCCGGACCCTGCTCGCCAAGGTCAACATCGCCCTCGGCAACGCGGACATCGCCCTCGAGCAAGCATCGTCCAGCGTCCGCGTCCTGGAAGCGGCGCGCGCCCCGGACCATCCGGATCTCACCGAAGCCCTCAACATGGAGGGCTACGCCCTGATGCGTCTCGAACGTTTCGCGGAGGCCGAAACCGCCATCCGGCGCGTGCTCGACATCCGCATGCGCACCTATCCCGACGATCACGTCCGCATCGCCGAGAGCCTCAGCAACCTGGCCGTGCTGCTGTCCAAGGTGGGCCGTGACCCCGAAGCGGAAGCCGCCAGTCGGCAGGCGCTCGCAATCGTCGACCGCCACAACGGCGCCGGCAGCGACCGCGCCGCCAACATTCAACACAATCTGGCGGTGGCGTTGCGCAACCAGGGCCGACTCTCCGAAGCCGAGACCGCCCTTCGCGCGAGCATCGACATTCTGCGGCGCACGCAGCCGGGGAGCTATTTGCTGAGTCATCCACTCTCCCTGCTCGCCGAGCTGGCTGCCGGTCAAGGACGCCAGGCGGACGCGATGTCGTTCGCAACCGAAGCGCATGGGCTCGTCCACGGTGCGCTGGGCGCCGAGCATCCGCACACCAAGCGCCTGCGCCAGGCTCTCGCCCGCTACACCGAACGTCCCGGCACCTGAGTGGGTCGGCGCACGAGTCTGTCGCGACGCAGCACGTCTGGTCCCCTCGATCCGCGCACTGCGCGTGTCTAACAGCCCCAACCCCGGGGAATCCGCAACGAGAAAGGGAGAGACCATGACACGCACCCGCCTCCGTCCCTCGCCCACCACGCCGACCGCAGCGGCGTGGTCCTTCGCCCTGCTCGCCGTCTGCCTCACCCTGGCCGTACCGACACGCCTCACTGCCCAGATGTCGCCGCCCGGTGGTCCGGCCCCCGAGCCCCTGCTCACCGCTCAGGTGCCGGCCGTGCCGGGCAGCACCTACAGCCGATTCGAGCTCCTGGTCACGGCATCCTCCGAGGGTGTGGTGCCCTTCGACCTCCTGGATCCGTCCACCATGCCGACGCTGGTGATTTCCAGCTTCCTCAACCAGCCTTGGGGTGAGATCGCCGGCCCCGAAATCCGAATCAATCTGCCTTTCTGGGAGGAGATCGAGACCATCGCACGGGTCTTTGATCCGTTTCTCGAGCACGATCCGGAGATCGATCTCGAAGACCTGCACGGCATTCTCGAGGCTGCCGAGGCGGTCAAGGATCTGGTCGACTTCGAGCTGCCCACGGACGCCGAGGACATTCTGGACGCGCTGGTCGACGGCTTGTGGACCCACGGTTTCGATTTCGTCGCCGGTCTCCCTTTTGGCGGCCCTTCCTGCCTGGTGCCAGTGCTCGAGACCGGTGCCGCGCTGAGCTTCGCCGCGGTCACGCACGTTGCCGTCGGCGCGACGTTTCTGCTGAGCCCGGTGACCTGCCTGAACCCGGTTCCCGAGAGCGGTGGGCAGCTCAAGTGCGCGGGACAGATTCTCGCCTGGCTCGAAGGCGCCCGCGCCATGCTCGACGCCTTCCCCCACGGCATCGCCGCCTACCGACACCACTCGTCGTTCGTCTCGTACGTCAAGGCCGATCAGGTGGGGCAAACCCTCCATGCTGCCCAGACCCACGCAGCGGACAGCATGCGGGAGGCCAAGCTCTGCGAACAAGCGGCGGGCTACACCGAGACCGATATCGAGCGCGCCAGCACCATGCTCGATCGCATCACCGATCTCGGCGCGGGAGACGTCGTGCTCGACCGAGTCGCGCTCCCCGAGAGCCGCGCGCTCTCCGCGGCCAAGTCATTCTGGAATGCCACCCATTCCTGCATGCGGAATGTCATCGCGCCGCGGCTGGAAGCGAGCGTCGTCCGCAACCGTTTCTTCATGCACACCGATGACGGCTTGGTCGCGCTACCGGGTATCGGTGGCACCGACCTGAGCGCCTTGCCGCGGCCCCTGGCCAAGGAGAACCTCATCGAGATCGATGTGGATGACCTCTACGCCGCCAACCCCGACTTCATCAGCTACTTCAATCCAGTGGAGCAGCGTCAGAACGTCACGGTGTACCTGTGCGAAGGCATGGTCATCGGCAAGGACCCCGGCACGCTCACGCGGCCACCACAGCATGCCAACACCCACCACTACATCGGCCATTTCACAGCGCATCACGGTTGCGTGGGAGATTGGTGGCGGGGTCTCGGACTCCACGGCACCGAGCTGAACCGACCGCTCGCCCCCACCACCATGCACAGGGCCTGTGAGAGCCAAGGCTTCATCGACAACAACAACGATGGTCTGGCGGACGCATCGGCTTCCGAGCATTGCTACCTCGCCCCGAACGAGACCGACCCTGCCGACGAAAAGGAAGAAGACCTGTTCTGGGCATCGTCTGTCCCCTCCATCTCCGGCGTCACCACCTTCTCGACGAGCGGGGTCGACATGCTGTGCAACGCGGCCACGCTCTCGCTGGTTTCCGAAGACGGACTGACCGATCGCCAGGTCCGCCAAGAAGTCGTTTTCAATACGGGTTCGTGCTGGACGCGGGAATCCGACGGCCTGGAGCTGAGGGATCACCCACACCCGTGGAGCCAGATCCGCTTTGCCATTCGCGACGACTCTTGGGGCGCGCCACGCCCGCGCGAATGCTACGCCTACGACACCGAGACCCTCCGCTGGGGCTGCACCGGCATCCCGGGCTGTCGGTGCATTGGCGACGGTCCGAACACAGTACCGGTCGGGCCTCAGTAGCCGTCGTTCATGCCGCGAGCCGGGCTGCCACGCTCGCGGCGACGCCGAAGGCGACCACCACCAGGGCCGGCGCACGCCAGGCGCTCAGCAGCACGAAACCGACCAGGCCGATCGCCAGATCGACCGGATCGCGGACCGCGCGGATCCAGATCGGATCGTAGAGAGCCGCCCCGAGCAGGCCGACCACCGCCGCGTTGACCCCGGCCACGGCGCGCGCCGCCCGTGGTCGGCTCGCCAGGGCACGCCAGAACGGCAGCGTACCCGCCACCAGCAGGAAGCCAGGCAGGAAGATGGCACCGAGGGCGACGGTCGCACCGAGCACGCCGCCGTCGCCCGCGGGCAGCCTTGCTCCCAGAAAGGCCGCGAATGAGAACATGGGCCCGGGTACGGCCTGGGCAGCCCCGTAACCGGCCAAGAACGTATCGGAGTCGATCCAGCCGGGGCTGACAACCACCTCTTCGAGCAGGGGCAAGACCACGTGCCCGCCACCGAAGACCAGGGCGCCGGTGCGGTAGAAGCCTGCGGCCGCAGCCGGCAGCCCCTCCTCGCCCACGACACGCTCGGCGGGCAAAACCGAACCGGCAAG
>CALFAM010000309.1 GCA_937948815.1 uncultured bacterium | reverse complement strand
GGTCCGGCTGATCGACCCGGCCTGCGGCTCGGGCCACTTTCTGCTCGGCGCGTTCGAGCGCCTGGTGGCGCAGGGCGGGCGCGACGCGCCCGAGGCGTCGGAGCGGACGCTGGTTGTGCAAGCGCTGGCTCAAATCCACGGCGTCGACCTCAATCCCTTCGCGGCGGCGATCGCGCGCTTCCGGCTGTTGGTGGCGGCGCTCGCCGTGTGCGAGATCGATCGTCTCGAAGCCGCGCCCGACTTCGAGATCCGCGTCGCCAATGGCGACTCCCTGCTCCATGGCCGCCGGCCCGGCTTCGCCACTGCCGACGTCCAGCAGAACCTCCTCGGTGAAGACGAGCACTACTTCGCGACCGAGGACCCCGAGCTGCTGCGGATGATTCTGGGGCAGACGTACCACGTGGTGGTGGGGAACCCGCCGTACATCACGGTGAAGGACAAAGGCCTCAACCAGATCTATCGCTCTCGCTTCGGCTCGTGCCACCGCCAGTACTCCGGAATGTGTCAATGAGACTGAGACACTTTGTTCTGGTAATTAGTGAGGATTCGCCTGTGCTTCTGGCAGCGCCTGACGGCAGCCAGGGCGCGCAGGTGATGATGTCGAACTCTGTCCCGTTGTCGCCGCGTTGCACCTCTTTAGGTCGTTCTGCGGCACGGTCTGCTGCGTGGCGCTGGCTGCGTTCTCGGCCTGCCTCGGCGGGTTGATCCAGACTTGTTCAGGTAGCTCTGGCAAAGCAGGCGATCGTCTCTTGAAGCGTCTCGGATGGGCTTGTGAGGCCGCGTTCAAGATCTTTCGCCGCTGCCGTAGCACGTCGTCGGCTCTACCGTAGTGCACGGCTTCAGGCGTCATCAGACCGAGCCCTGTGTGGTAGTGGCGCGTGTTGTACCAGCTCATGAACGACCGGCAGAAGACCCGCGCATCCTCCAGTGAACCGAACCGATCGGGGAAGCTCGGGTGGTACTTCAGCGTCTTGAACTGCGCCTCTGAGAACGGATTGTCGTTGCTCGTGTAGGGCCGATTCAGTGACCGCGTTACCCCCAGATCCGCCAATAGCAAGGCCACCGGCTTCGACGTCATGCTCGGACCGCGGTCCGAATGCAAGGTCAGCTCCTGCTCCTCGGCCTCTTGCTTGGCGACCGTCTCGGCGATCAGCCGCTTGGCCAGCGTGCCCGACTCCCGCGAGGCCAGCATCCAGCCCACGATGTAGCGGCTGAACACGTCCAGGATCACGTAGAGGTAGTAGGACGTCCACTTCGCCGGGCCCTTCAGCTTCGTGATGTCCCAGGACCACAGCTCGTTCGGCCTCGTGGCCAGCAACTCGGGCTTCTCGTAGGACGGATGGCGTTTCTGTCGACGGCGCTCCTGCAACTCGCCCTCCGACTCCAGCACCCGGTACATCGTGCGTACCGAGCACAGGTAGCGCTGATCTTCGTCCAGCAGTGCGGCCCAAACCTGCCGCGGCGAGTGATCCACGAAACGATCCGAATGCAGTACGTCGAGAACCTCTTCGCGCTCGCTGGTCGTCAAGGCCAACGGCGGCCGGGGCCGTGACTCACCGTTCGGCTCATCCTGTCGGCTGCGGTGGCGGTAGAACGTCGCACGTGGCACCGACAAGGCGGCGCACGCTGCTTGAACCCCCACCACCTCAGCCAGGGCGGGAACGGCACTCATGGCTGGCGCTCGTTCGGCTCCAGCCCCAGGATCCGTGAGAGTTTTTTTTGCACTTCGATGATCGTCTCAGCCTTCTCGAGCTGAACCTTGAGACGGGCATTCTCACGCTCCAACTCCGCCAACCGACGAGCCTCGGCCGACACAGGCTTGGGCTTGCGGCCGCGCTTCTTCGACAGGCCCGCAAGAGCTCCGGCGTCACGCTGCCTGCGCCACTTCGCCAAGAGCGACGAGTAGAGCCCCTCGCGTCGAAGCAACGCCCCGATCTCGCCGGGCTTGGAACAGGCGTCGGCCTCTTCCACGATCCGCAGCTTGTAAGCCGCCGAATATCTACGACGTTTCGCCTTCTCGGGCACTTCCGGGTCCGAATCAGCGATGCGGGCTTCTCGTACCTCGTGGCTGGGATTCGCCATGGTGGTTTCTCTCCGCGCCCTCCCTAATTTCGCGTAGCTCCAGTGTCTCACCTACATTGGCACAGAGGGCGATCAAGAAGGAAGAGGCAATGTAGGTTTGGATCACGGTGCCCGCGATCATCACGAGGGCGGCGATCAGCCCCCTGACTGATTTGTACTGGCGACCGAGGTCGATGGCAGCCAGCCCGAGCATGTAAGGCTGAGCACCCAAAAGAGCAGCATTGTCGCAGTAAGTGCCGACGGCCCGCCGAAAGGTGTCTGCAGCCAAGCGATTCTGCCTGTTCCTTTCACTGCATAGGCGACGACCATGGCGAGAAACGAGGGTATCCAGAAGAGGAGCTGGGAGAAGAACCAGAGCTGGAGCGGCGATGCGTGAAAGATCGGACGCGCGAACTGGCGAATGTTCATCGTGAACCTCCTGCAGGCAGGAATTGCAACGAATGTGTCCGCGCAGCCCTGCACTTTCGCGGCGATTCTCCTCTTCGAAAGGGTGATCGGTGCAGCTGGGAGCATGCACGGGCAGCGTAGGAGCTGCATGTTTGCACCGTGGAATGGCGGTGCCGTTCCGCCCCCGACAGATGCACCCCGACAGGTGCCATCGGAATGTTCGCCGCCCCCCGGACAGGTGCCATCCGAGTGTTCGCTGGGTGCCCGGACAGGTGCCATCCGAGTGTTCGCTGGGGGACAACGAGGGTGCGCGCCATGCCTTCCTCCTTCGCCGGTTCGGGGCCTGACGGACCGGCTTCGACCGCCCTGAATGTTGACGTGAAGCCTTGAGAGGCTGTCGCCGCGGGTGGCGATACGGGTTGTGGGATGTGCGGCAAGTGTTTGGCTTCGGGCGGCGCTAGCGGGCGATTGAAGCTGCGGTACTATGCCGCGATGAGTAAGCGTCCAGCCAAGCCAGAGTCCCGCCGCCTCTTCGAACGTTTCCTCGCCGTGGTCGAATGGCTCGGCAACTTGCTGCCGCACCCGGTCTCGCTCTTTGCCCTCTTCGCCCTCGGCGTCGTCGTGATTTCGGCGATCTCCGCGGCCGCGGGCCTCCAGGTCGCCGACCCACGGCCCGGTGCCGAGGGTCAGATGCTGACGGTTAGCAGCCTGATGAACGGAGACGGCATCCGCTGGATCAGCCAGAGCCTGGTCACCAACTTCACGGGCTTCGTGCCCCTCGGGACGGTGCTGGTGGCGCTGCTCGGCGTCGGTGTGGCCGAAAAGTCGGGCCTCCTCACGGCCGCCGTTCGCGCGCTCGTGCTCGGTGTTCCCAAGAACCAGGTCACCTTCGTCGTCGTCTTCGCCGGGGTGATCAGCAACACGGCGAGCGAAATGGGCTACGTCGTGCTCATACCCCTCGCCATGGCGATCTTCCGCTCCCTGGGTCGTCATCCGCTCGCCGGCATGGCCGCGGCCTTTGCCGGTGTGTCGGGTGGCTACTCGGCCAACCTGCTCATCGGCACGGTCGATCCCTTGCTCGCCGGCATCACCGAAGAAGCGGCGCGCCTCATCGCGCCGGGGTACGAAGTCCACCCGGCCGTCAACTGGTACTTCATGATCGCCAGCACCTTCCTGGTGACCGCGCTCGGCTGGTTCGTGACCGCCAAGATCGTCGAACCGCGTCTCGGCCCATACGACGAAGCAGAGGCCTCCGAGGACGTCGGCGAGACGGCCAGCATGGAGAAGGTCAGCGCTACCGAGCGCAAGGGCCTGCTCTCCGCCGGCATCAGCATCGCCTTGGTCACGCTCGGCATCGTCGTGCTCGCCGGTCCGAGCTTCCTTTCGGGACTGTTCAGCTGGCTGCCGGGCTGGGGCGTGTTGCGCAATCCTGACCTCACGGCGACCGGGCCCGAGGCGTTCCGGCCGCTGCTGCGCAGTGTCGTGCCGCTGATCTTGGTCTTCTTCGTGGTTCCTGGCTTTATCTACGGGCGCGTGGTCGGCACGATGCGCAACGACCGCGACGTCATCGATGCCATGGCCGGCGCGATGCGCAGCATGGGGCTCTACATCGTTCTGGTGTTCTTCGCCGCCCAGTTCGTCTCGTTCTTCGCCTACTCGGGCCTCGGGCGAATCCTCGCCGTTCTCGGTGCCGAGACCCTTGTCGCCATGCGGCTCGACAACCCTCTGGTCTTCGTGCCGTTCATCCTGATGTGTTGCTTCGTCAACCTCATGCTCGGCTCGGCGAGCGCGCAATGGGCGGTCACGGCGCCAATCTTCGTGCCGATGCTGATGACCGTCGGCTACAGCCCGGAAGTCATTCAGGCCGCCTACCGCATCGGCGACTCGACGACCAACGTCATCACGCCGATGATGAGCTACTTCGGCCTCATCCTCGCGGTCGCCAGTCGCTACAAGAAAGACCTCGGAATCGGCACCATGGTGGCGACCATGTTGCCGTATTCGATCGCTTTTCTGGTCGGCTGGATGGCCCTTTTCTACCTCTGGGTTTTCGTGCTCGGCCTGCCCGTCGGACCTGGCGCACCGACCTACTTCACGCCGGGCTGAAGCCCGGGTGGGTCAGGGCCGATCCGATCCGGCCCGTGGCGCTCGACGCACCACGGCATGGGCCAGCGCCGCCGGGATGAGCGCCATCGCCAGGTTGAGCAGACTGTCGTATGGCGGGAACAGCGGACCGACGGCAGAGGCGATGGCGTGTGGCGACCAACCGGCAACCATCAACGAGACCACCAGGCCGAGGCCGTGAGCATGGCGCTCGGCCTGATCGGCGAGACGCCAGCGACGAATCCAGATGCCGCCGCCGACCAAGCTCCACACGACACCAATGGGGAAGAGGAGGGCGACGCCGCCGAGCAGCGCCGAATCGGTCGGGCGAAGCGCGAGCAACGCCAAGAG